>NZ_LZGO01000078.1:0-158342 GCF_001690235.1 Gilliamella sp. wkB292 | reverse complement strand
CCTACAAAATGCGGCTAAACAATCGGAAGCACACAGTGCTGATACCGACAGTCAAAATCAGCTCAAGGCAAACTTAACTGAGCTGGCGCAAAGTGGCATTTTAGCTTATGCACAGGAGGGCATTGCGTTAACCAGTCCTGAAAACATCCAACTATCTACGAGTAGCAGTATTTCCTTAACCAGTGAAAACCAGACTGATATTACCGCCTTAAAAACCATCACCCTGTCTGGTGGTGAATCAATGGGGTTATTTGCCCACAAATCGGGGATGAAAGTCTTTGCTAACCAGGGTGATATAAACCTGCAAGCGCAAAATGCCAACCTGAATATGGCCGCCAAGCAGGATATCAAAATTGACAGTGTTGATGGTGAGCTGACAATCACAGCCAGTCAAAAAATCACCTTAATTTGTGGTGGCTCTTATATCAAAATCAGTGAAGAGGGGATTGAGCTCGGTACAGCTGGTAATGTGTATATAAAAAGCAATGCCTTGCAAAAAATGGGAGCGGCAAATTTAGCTGCTAATCCATCAATACCGACAGGTTGTGAAATAGCCATTCAGGAAGCGGATAAACAACAAAAAGCCAATGTAAAGTTGGGATAATTTATACATAAGACAAGTGATATTAAGAAAATGCTTGATAATCTAAACATAGAACATGTTTACCAACAAATTATTGAAATGTTTGCTGAATATAATAGTCAGTTTTATCTTATCTATCAGCCTCGTGCTATTGAAAATAAATTAACAGCAAGTGTTAGTGAAAAAAAATTAACATTATTTGAGTATAGAAACTATAACATAAAATTTACACCAGGATTGATTGCTTTAGATTTGAAGCAACCACAAGATCAAACTATTTTAAAAATGACTATTGAATACAGTTATTTAGAAATTGATCCTAAAGCTGTTTTGATGGCAGAGCCTCGTTTTGTGTTTGGATGGATATTTTCCCCATTTATACAACAACAATTAGCGAAAGAATTAGGATATATTTCAATACAATCATCTGATGATGGAAATCAATTATTACGTTATTTTGATCCAGCAATACTATCACCACTTTCAAATATATTGATTGAAGGGCAAAAACAGCTTTTAGTTAACCCTGTAAATGCTTGGCTATATATCAATAGTGATGGTGTATTGATAACTGAAAAAAATCTACGAAGTCCTATTAAAAACTTATCTTATAATTTGGGTATTATTGACGAACAATGGCAAAAATTGGATTTTATCGAAAGTCGTAATCAAACGATAGCTCGTTATCACTTTTTTTATCCTGACTATTCACTAAAAGAAGCACAAGCTGACATTATCATTATGCAATCTTTTCAAGATGCTATTCAAAGGGGGTATAGTGATAAGCATGATTTATCCGAATACGCCTACTATAGCTTAGTGATACATCCTGACTTTATTCAACACCCAATTATACAAAACGAAATCAAAAACAATAAGACATCATCTTTAATTAGACAATTAAAAAATATAGATGCAGCACAATGGCAAATTGTCAAAAATGATTTAACTGTCCACTTAGAAGGAAATAAGTCATGAGCTTATGTAGTAAATGTAAATCTCAAGGATTGCCAGTTTATCCAGTTCGTTATGCGGTAGCGCCAGATTATGTCTCGGCTGAATTACCAACTTGGGCAAAAAAAACACAATTACCAGAATTAAGTAAGCACAGTAAATATGTTTTAAGAAGAATGCGAGAAGGCTATTTATATGTGTTTTGTGAGTACGAGGATAAGAGCGGCGATCTGGATGTGTTAGTTTATAAAGTCGATGAACAAGGTGGCTTTTGGCAACAGGATATTAGCAAAGAATTAGAACTTAATCGCTTTCAACAAAGTATACAGTCAAATCAAAAATCCATTCCATTATCAGATACTGACACCACTTGTGGCAATGTTGAACACTCCTCAACTAATATCGCCTTCATTACTATTGCCAAACCGGATAAATGTAATACTGCATGGTTAGCGTTCAGCGAATGTAAATGGAGTTATGACACGTTTAATCAATACTATCAAGATGAAGATAAACGCGATAAACGCATGCAAAAAATAAAACCTAAACAATGGTTATCTTCGCCTCAAAGTAATGACGGCATAACGGCAGTGAATGAAAATCAAATTTCTTCAGTGATGGAAGTAAAACTTACCGACACAATATATAAGCACATTGCCAAAGGTAGGCCCGAATTGAACTCTCTTTTATATTCAATAAGTTTCCCCTTTTTATATGGATTAATTCCACTCGGTGGTGAGATAATTTCAAAAAGTTTAATCGTTTCAGGTAATCCATTTCAGTATGATAACAAGCTAAGTAAAAAACGAACTAGTGTAACACCTTGGGGGGCAGTACGTGATTATAGTAAAGAAAAACCTGCACAAGAAAACTATGCCACGTTACTAAATAATAAAATGCAATCCAAGGAGAGAAATAATACAAACAGTTCACCAATGATGGTTGCGGTTATGGACAGTATTGGTATTGCAGCTGAATTAAGTAATTGGTGCAGCAGTGCGATGAGCGCGATGAAAAAAGTCATGACAGAACGGCAACGCGAAAATGCCTGTTGTAGTGGTATTGATTTATTCGAAAAAATAATAAAAAGTAATGACTATGCGAAAAGTGCAGGTACTTTTAAACAGCATATTCGTCAAACCAATCAAAAATATTTAGCAGATGCCAAATATTTTAATCAAAAAATCCAACCCTACAACGGTGGCGTTTTAGGAACAGATACATCACGTATAATTGTGTGGAATGATGCGCAAAAAGCCAAAGGTTTACGGGTGCTTAATATTGTTAAACAATCTAAATATAACTATATCATAACACCCTATACTCCGGACATTGAATACCGAGTATTAAGATTAAAAATCGATGCTTCGGATTTAGTAAATTTTATTCAGGAAAATTATCTAATCGAAACTATTGGTGAAGATAGATATGCTCGAATTTTTGAAAATATATATAAGTTGCAAGATAATGCAAGCTTGTCAGAAATCAGCCGTTTATCTGCTGAATTGAAAATGATTGATGCAGAATTTAAACTAAAAGCAGAAGCTTATGAAAAGAGTTGGCATGAAAAAAATAAAAGTGATGAATCAGCTGAAAAACGATGGCAAAAATATGAAAAAAAATTAAATAGAGATTACAAGCCATACAGACAACAATATGCAGCCTTTTTACGAGAGCATGGCAATTATATTGAAGCATTGATTGATGATTTAATTTTATGGGTGGATTGCAGCAAACAAAAAGATCAACATCCACTCTCATTAGCCGCGGATGATTTTGCCCGAGATAGTGATCATTACTTGTCTTTTGCTAACGATATTTTAATGTCATTAGGCATACAAGTAAAAAGTGACAAAGTTCAAGATTTATTTAATCAACTTATTGAAGATCAGGTACTTGATAGCCATAATATTTTATGGTCAGCCGTATTTGCTAATCGAAAACTTGATAAAGAAAAACAGAAAAAATGTGTAAATTTTCTACTCTCATTAGATAAAACGTCACCAATGAGCATCCTTAATTATGGTGAATTATTAGATGACTTAGAAACCGTTTTAGAATTTTATCAAGGCGAATCAGAAGAAAATAAAATTTTCATTAATTTAGCTGAGGGTATTAATGGTATTAGTAATTCACTGTCAAATCCACAAGAGGAACATAAAGAATTAGATGCCGTCAAAGAATTACTCTCCTTGTTTGATAGCCAACGAAACTCGCTTATCGATGGTGACTCCATTGATGATCAAATCACAGCAGCTTACATACAGCCTATGAAACAGGCAAGCGGCGCAGTAATAACAATTTTATTAAAATATTTACAACAAAAAGCAGGTAATTTATCTTCAGCCTTTGCTGAAGCCTTTTTTGTTATGACCGCGCCGTCTACCTTATCAAAAGAAGCACTTAAATGCAAAATGGAGGCCTATCATCATTTAATTAATAATCTTATTAATAAATTTAGTTATAACAGTGAAAGACTTGCTGAAAAATTAGGTCATGTGAATCAAAAAATCAATAATTTATTCGCAAGTTGTTTAAAAAATAATTTAGCTGGTGTGGCTTTAACAGGTGGCATATTAGGCGTACATGTATTTAAAATTTATTATATCCTTGCTGATAGCTCATTAAAAACCAAATTGCAACAACAAAATGCAAATTTACATTTAGCAATGGCGGGAACGGCCGCTATTTCGGCGAGTTTTCGATTGTTAACTTTATTTGGTAAAAATGGGCGATTGACCGCAAAAGCAATCAGTAATTTCCATTTTTCAGGTAACTTTTTTGGATTTGTATCTGGCATAATTGATGTAGGCATTAATTGGAATGAAGATTCGGCAGATAAAAAGGGATTAGATAAATTCTTTTATTATTCTACGCTTTTTATAGGTGCCGTATCCACTTTTGATCTGTTTTTTCAATTAGGTAAAAGTAGTTTAATTCAAGTACTGGATAGAGGAATTGTATTTTTAATAAATCAATTAACAACACAAATACTTATAAGATCTATTGTAGTTTATGGAGGCAGGGCGTTATTATCAATACTAGCCGTTGCCTTAAATCCTTGGGTTTCTGTAGGATTATTTTTATTTCAATTAATCTATGAGTTAAACAAACCAGATGAGATCGAAAAGTGGATGAATCTATGTCGTTTTGGTCAATCACAGATTTATGGGGAAAGTGGTCATTTTGAACGTTACAAAACATTAGAAGATGAAGTCACAGCCCTTAAAGCAATATTTGAAAAATTTGAACAACAATTACAAGACTACTATGCTGAACAAGAAAGAGAAAGATATGAAAGAGAGGGACAGTACACTTTGTCTGCTTCAGAGTGGCAAATTTTAATTAATCCACCTTTCCCTAAATAAATTTAAATAAAATAAGAGGTCTTATATGTGCTACGCAAAATATGACGGCAAAGATATCACTTATAAAGATAAAGAACAGGTGTTAAAAAAAACAGGACTCAAAATAGAAGATCCAACGTTGCCACCTAAATACTTAGTAAAATTATCAGGTACACTATCTGATTTTAAAGGGCTTTTTTGTTATGCCCCACTTGCTGATGGTGCTTACTTAAGTGAAGCACAAAAAGAAAAACAAAAAGTTAAACTACAGAAGCGGGCATTGCTGGCTACGTTAAATGGCAATACAGCTTTAGGTTTAGCCGCATTGGGTCATGCTAATGGGGGTGATCGTAGTAACATGTTTCCTGCGCAATATATTACCGCCAAACTTAATAATGATATTACCCTTAAAGGTTGGCTGGGTTATTATAAATTTAATGATGGTGATCAAGTTGAAGTGATAGCCGAGAAACGTGATGATTATTATGAAGTCTATGCCATGTTAAAACCTAGCGAGCAAATTATTTCACTTATTCCATTATGTTTTGCAGGTCGCAATCAAGCTTTAAAAATGTATTTTTGGCCAATGTTTATTTTTTACATTGTGTTAACTTTATTGATGACTTACCTTATTTTAGGCTTTTCTTTAGAGAATCTTTTCATCGGTTTTACTGTTACTGGTTTTTTATTTGGATCGGGGTGTTTAATCGTAAATAAAAACTCTATCGCTACCCATATAAAACTTGCAGAAAGCATTTTTACCCTTTTGGGATGGAAAGACGTAAGTAATATTAATTTATTAAAAGTGAGCAGACAATACATTGCTAAATTGATTGCTCAAAATAAGTATTCTTTAGAACCTCATAAAAATACAGATGCTTATTCAAGACCTACAAAAAATGGTGATGGATTTTATTTTTTTTATTATGATCCTGAAGTGCTTTGTAAGGAAGAAGGTAACCCTTTATCAGAGGATAATAAAAAGACGCAACATGAAGATGGTCAATAATGATTTAAAAATAAGTCGGTTGTTTTTCGGGTGTTGAAATAGCAATAATGAATAAGACCGAATATGTGCTACGCAAAAAATAGGGTAACAATTAGTAATTTTCTATCAATTTTGAAAAAATAAAAAGTTCGAACTTTTTTAAAAAGATATATGACGTTTACTAATAGAAGTTTTTCCGAATAATTTGAAAATAAGGTAATAGTAATAAAAAAATAATCAATTCTAAAATTCTATTTTAGAATTAAAAACTATTAATTTTAATCAATGTTGGCGAATGATAATTACATTACCCTATAGTTTATATAGACTATTTTGTTTAAACATAAATGGGTTAGCGATACTACATCATGTTTGTTATGATCTTTTGCGCTATCTTAGATAAGATAATGGTATAATAGCCTATACTTTTTTTAATTAGGTTTAAGATATGTCTGCATGGAATATTGCGATTGTTGGTGCGACAGGACAAGTTGGTTCTGCATTAGTTGAATTGTTACAACAAGATAACTTAGCACAAGCTAATCGATTCGAAATTGAAAATCTTTATTTAGTTGGCAGTGATAATAGTGAAGGCGAAATTGTACGTTTTTCGGGTAAAAATTTAACGGTTATTGATAGTAGTCAAATGGATTGGGGACAATGCCATTTTGCTTTTTTTGTTGCGGGCGTTAAAACCAGTGAAACGTATGCGCAGATAGCAGCACAATCGGGCTGCATTGTGATTGATGCAAGTGGTTATTTTGTCGATGAAGATCATATTCCTTTAGTCGTTCCTAAGGTAAATAATAATGTATTAACTGAGTATCGTAATGAAAATATCATTGCTGTTGCTAGTGCGACAGTCTGCCAATTATTGCGTTGTATTGCACCTTTGACAGATATTGAATTACTTACCAATTTGCATGTTACTAATTTTATTCCATCCTCTTTATATGGTAAATCAGGGGTTGATGAATTAGCGGGGCAAAGTGCTCGGTTGTTAAATGGTATGCCAGTTGAAAATGCCATATTTGATAATCAATTAGCCTTTAATTTGTTACCGATTTCTCATCAAACTGAGCATTTGACACTCAGCGAAAAATCACAAGTAAATCAAATTCGCAAAGTAATGAATAATTATCAAATGCCGGTATCAATTGAATCGGTCATTGTTCCAGTTTTTTATGGGCTTGCGCAATCAGTCAATGTGTCAAGTAGTTTACCCATTGAATTAGATATGACACGTTTTAATGACTATGGCGTCGAAGTGCAAAATGATGATTTACCTACACCTGTTACCGAGGTCAATACTGAATCTGAAGATAAATTAACCATAAAATTAGCTAATCTAAGGCACAGCTATGGTAATTATGAGCAAATTCAATATTGGTCAGTTGCAGATAATATTCGTTATTTAGGCGCATTGATGCTGATAGAGACCCTCGAGATACTCATTAATGACTATTTGTAAAATTGCACTGGGTATTGAGTATGATGGTAGTGACTATTTTGGTTGGCAAAAGCAGCAGTCGCACGATTCTGTTCAAGAAAGGTTAGAAACGGCCTTATCGATTGTCGCTAATGAACCTATTACCGTTTTTTGCGCAGGCAGAACCGATGCCGGTGTGCATGCTACTGGGCAGGTGGTTCATTTTGAAACCCAAGCCCAACGTTCACACGGTGCCTGGACGATGGGGGTGAATTCGCATTTACCAACTAATATTGCTGTGCGGTGGTCACACTCTGTCGATCATAGTTTTCATGCACGATTTAGTGCAACGGCAAGGCGGTATCGTTATGTGATTTATAATCATCGTTATCGACCGGCAATTTTAGCTAAGGGTGTTTCTCATTATTATTTGCCATTGAATGAAACATTAATGCATCAAGCTGCGCAATATTTATTAGGCGAAAATGATTTTACATCATTTAGAGCGGCTCAGTGTCAGTCATTAACCCCTTGGCGTAATATTCATCATATTGAAGTGACAAGGCAAGCTGAATATATTATTGTGGATATCAAAGCGAATGCTTTTGTGCATCATATGGTACGTAATATTGTAGGCAGTTTAATCGAGGTCGGTGCAGGCAATCAGCAGCCGCAATGGATTTTTGATTTGCTCAAAGCTAAAGATCGAACACTCGCTGCTGCAACAGCAAAACCGGAAGGGTTGTATTTGGTTCAAGTGGACTATCCATCGGAATATCAGATCCCCAATTCTTTTTTAGGTCCATTATTTTTACATTAAGCATAATTGCTTATAACTAATCCAATTTAACTAAAAAGATGAATGCAATGAATACTGATGATATCAATTCCAGTAAAGATGATAAAAATAAAGAAACAAAAAAATCAAAACTGCATAATATCAAATTGCCACCACACTCTATTGAAGCAGAACAAGCCGTGCTTGGCAGTTTAATGCTTGATAATCAACGATGGGATGTTGTGGCTGAAATGATTACTGAGCGCGATTTTTATTCTCGTCATCATCAATTAATTTTTTCAGAAATGCATACCTTGGTCGGTAAAGGTACGCCGATTGATTTAATTACACTATCGGAAAGTTTAGAAAGTAAGGATATTCTTGCTGATGTTGGCGGATTTGCCTATTTGGCTGAGCTGTCTAAAAATACCCCAAGTGCAATTAATGTCGTTGCTTATAGTGATATTATTCGTCAGCAAGCGATTTTACGTGAACTGATTAGCGCATCAAATGATATTGCTGATAACTGTTATGCAACTGAAGGGCGAGATAGTAGCGAAATTTTAGATCTAGCCGAAAGTAAAATATTCCAAATAGCAGAAAGCCGAACAAAACAGGGTGAAGGACCAAAGAGTATTACCGATGTGCTCGAGGCAACGGTTGCCAAAATTGAAGAGCTCTTTCAGCGTCCACACGACGGAGTGACAGGTGTTTCAACCGGATTTATTGATTTAGATAAGAAAACAGCTGGTTTACAACGTTCAGATCTTATTATTATTGCAGCAAGACCATCGATGGGTAAAACGACTTTTGCTATGAATTTGTGTGAAAATGCAGCAATGATACAAGAAAAGCCTGTGCTGATTTTCAGTTTAGAAATGCCCTCAGAACAGATTATGATGCGTATGTTGGCATCACTTTCCCGGGTTGATCAAACACGTATTCGAACAGGTCAACTGAAAGATGATGATTGGGCCAGAATATCGAGTACGATGGGATTGCTTTTAGAGAAGAAAAATATCTATATTGATGATTCATCGGGACTAACTCCTATGGAATTACGTTCAAGAGCAAGACGTATTTATCGTGAACATAAAGGTTTGAGTATGATTATGGTCGACTATTTACAGCTTATGCGTGTTCCTAATATGTCAGAAAATCGAACCTTAGAAATTGCTGAAATTTCACGTTCTTTAAAAGCATTAGCGAAAGAATTACAGATTCCTGTTGTTGCTTTATCACAGCTTAATCGTAGTTTGGAACAGCGAGCAGACAAAAGACCGGTTAACTCGGACTTACGTGAGTCAGGTTCCATTGAACAAGATGCCGATGTGATTATGTTTATCTATCGTGATGAAGTTTATAATGAGGCTTCAGAGCATAAAGGTATTGCCGAAATTATTTTAGGTAAGCAACGTAATGGTCCTATTGGTAAAGTCAGATTAAAGTTCCAAGGCCAGTTTTCGCGCTTTGATAATTACGCCGATTCAAGTAAATATTTGGATGACGAGTAATGACTTTTATATTGCTGATATAGATGTGCAAATGGTTGATTTTAAACCTTTGCGCCAGTTCAATTAGTTTCCTACTTTCTGTTGATGATATATTGATAAACCTGTGCCAAAACAAAAATAATTGCTTGTAAAATAACTATGCAGGCACTGGTAGATGCGTCTGAATAGTAGCTAATCAATGTGCCTGTCAATGTTGAAAATACCGAAACGATTACAGCAATAATCAACATCAGATCAAAACGTTTAGTGAGTAAAAATGCAGTAATGCCAGGGGAAATTAACATGGCAATCACTAAAATCACCCCAGCAGCTTTGAGTGAACCGACTATGGTTAAAGCAAGCACACTGAGCAAACCATAATGTAATAAGCGAACGGGTAATCCGATCACTTGAGCCTGTATTGCATCAAAGCAATATAGCATAAGATCTCGACGTTTTATAATGATTAAAATTGAAACGGTGGCAGCAATTAAGATGATTTGTTTTAATTCATCGTAACTTGTCCCAAGCACACTACCAAATAAGATATGATTTAGATGTTGTGATGTGTCGACTTTTGAAAAGAGCACTAAGCCAAAGGCAAACATGCCTGAAAAGACAATACCCATTACCGTATCTTCTTTAATTCTGCTATGTTCTTTAATGTAGCCAGTTGCCACAGAGCAACATAAGCCAGAAACAAATGCACCAATGATAATTGGAATGCCAGCTAAATAAGCTAACACAATTCCAGGTAATACCGCATGCGAGATGGCATCGCCCATCAATGACCAGCCTTTTAAAACCAAAAAGCAAGAAAGTAGTGCACAAACTATACCTGTTGCCATGGCGGCTAAAATAGCACGCTGGATAAGGGGCAAGGTTAATGGATAATAGATACAATCCCATAATTCTGTCATACATTTGCCCCTTTATTTAACTTTGATTGTTTTATTTTTCGCTTGTTAGAAATTAACCCTTGTTTAGGTGCAAATAAAAACGCAGTAATAAAGACTAAGGTTTGTAGTGTAACAATTACACCACCGGTTTCACCATTGAGGAAATAGCTAACCCAAGCACCTATTGCACTGGTTGATGCACCAATCACGACCGAAATAATCAATAGACGTGAAAAGCGATTCGTTAATAGGTAAGCCGTTGCGCCAGGAGTGACCACCATTGCGATAACTAAAATTGCACCCACCGTTTGCAAAGCGGCCACTGTGCAAGCACTTAAAATGGTGAAAAAAAGAATTTTAAGTGGTAAGGGGTTTAAGCCAATCGATCTAGCATGGGTTTCATCAAAGAAAACAATTAATAAATCTTTCCAAAAAAATAGTAAAAGTATAAATGACACTAAGATGATAATTTGTACTTGCCACATATCACTATCGTCAATGCCAAGAATATTACCAAAAATGATAGTTTGCACATTAACGGAAGTTGGATTGAGTGAAATAATTAGTAGACCGATAGCAAAAAAAGTAGAAAAGATAAAACCAATAATTGCATCTTCTTTTAATCGAGTAATGGTGCGCACCATAATAATGGCCAATGCGGCAAGTAATCCTGTAAAAAAGGCGCCGACAGAATAGGGTAGCCCAAGTGCATAGGCACCGGCAACACCTGGTACTACTGAGTGGGAAAGTGCATCCCCCATTAATGACCAGCCTTTTAGCATTAAAAAAGCCGATAAAAACGCACAGGCGGCCCCTACAATGCTACTGACCCAAATGGCTTTAAACATAAAGCTATAAGTAAAAGGTTCAAGTAGGAATTCCATTTATTGTTGTCCTTTTGGTTCATTACCTTGCTGTTCAACAAGTAAATTTTGATGAGGTGAATCATCTTTACCTTCACCATAAAAAATCGCTGCGCGTTCGTCATCAGTTAGTATCGACACTTTACGCGGATCTTCGTCCTCATGTAATTGAGCACCAGATAGACTTAAATAACGTAATGCACCACCAAAGGTTGTCATTAAATTTTGAGGGGTAAATGTGGTTTTAGTTGGACCAAATGCCAGAACAGTTTGATTAATCAACACCACTTGATCACAAAATTCAGGCACACTGCCTAAATTATGGGTTGAAACTAAAATTAAATGCCCTTCTTTACGTAGTGCTTTGAGCAAATCAATGATTGCATTTTCTGTTTTAACATCAACACCGGTAAAGGGTTCATCTAATAACAATACTTTTCCTTGCTGAGCCAATGCTCGAGCTAAAAAAACACGTTTTTTTTGCCCACCTGAAAGTTCACCGATCTGTCGATGTTTAAAATCAAGCATATTGACGCGTTCAAGTGCAATATCAACTTGTTTTTTATCTTCCTGACTCGGAATACGAAAAAAAGACATATGCCCGTATCGTCCCATCATCACAACATCAGAAACTAAAACGGGAAAGTCCCAATCAACTTCTTCAGTCTGTGGAACGTAAGCAATGATATTTTGCTTTAATGCCTGCCTTACTGGAATATTATTAAATGTTACGCGTCCTTGAGTTGGTTTGATCATTCCCATAATACTTTTGAACAGCGTCGATTTACCGCTTCCATTTACGCCAACAAGGGCACATATGGTGCCGCCATTGAGCTTAAAACTTGCATCATGAATTGCGGTGTGACCGTTATTATAAGTCACGGTAATATCATCAACATTTAGGCAAATTTGAGTCATTATTTTTCAAATCCTTTAGCTATTGTTTCAACAGTAACTTTTAATAAATCAATATATGTAGGTACAGGCCCATCTTTTGTTGATAAAGAATCGACGTATAAAACGCCTCCATATTTGGCACCGGTTTCCTTGCTTACTTGTTTTGCTGGTTTATCTGAAATGGTACTTTCGCTAAATAATACAGGAATGTTTTTTGCTTTGACTAAGTCGATAAGATTTTTAACTTGTTTTGGTGTTCCTTGTTGTTCTGCATTAATGGGCCATAAGTAAGCTTCTTTTAAATTGTAATCTCGAGCTAGATAGCTAAAAGCCCCTTCACTGGTTACTAACCAACGTTGAGCGTTAGGAATTTTAGTTAAACGTTCACGTAGTGGGGCATCAAGCGCTTTTATCTTGGCAATATAGTCAGCTGCATTTTTGTTATAAGTATCAGCATGTTTAGGATCATATTTAACAAAAGCTGCGCGAATATTTTCTATATAAGTTAAAGCAAGTGTCGGAGACATCCAAGCATGAGGATTTGGGTTACCTTTATAACTACCCTCTTGAATTGGCATCGGTTCAATCCCTTCAGTAACTACAACAGAAGGCACATCTTTAATATCTTCAAAAAAACGTTTAAACCATAATTCTAAGTTAAGGCCATTCCATAATACTAAATCAGCAGAAAGGGCTTTAGTAATATCTTGTGGTGTCGGATCGTATTCGTGGATTTCGGCCCCCACTTTAGTAATCGATTCAACATCAGCGGCATCACCGGCGACGTTTTTGGCCATATCTTGGATCACGGTAAAAGTTGTCACGACTTTAAATTTTTTTTCGGCTGCTTGGGCTGAACAAAATAGTCCAGCAATTATAATTAACGATGACAGTATCGTCCTAAATACTGTTTTATTGTTATTGAACAAATTAAGTTTCATTATCAGCTCCTGTTGTATAACATACTATAAATCAATTAAATAGTAACAAAGTCGTGAGTTGTTATATCTGATATAATTGTTAGAAATAGTTATCTTTTTTTTACATAAGTATTATTATTTAAATGTTAATGAGAATTATTATCATTTAAATAATAAATGTCAAATTATTTTCACTTAGCGGGAATAAATATTTCACCATTTATCTATATGAATTCATTCTAAATAAAAACATTGTAAAATAGCAGACTATGTTCTCTATTTGATCAATAGATGATACGGTAAGAAAATTGCTGATTTATTGAGATAAAAATCACATTCATATGATTTAGAATGTGATTTTTAGTTTTTATATTATAATGCGGCTTTATGGTCTGGTTAGATTAGAAAGAATAACGGTAACCACCATTCACTTGTAGTAAATTAAATCGATTACCCGTAGAGCTTTCAACATCAAGGTAGATAGTATGTGCTTTATTAACTTGAGCACTTACACCTATGCTGTTATTCCACCAGTTTCCTTCAAATGAATGGCTCTCTTTATTTCCATTTAGTTTGTAATAAGTGTCGCCATCAAATTCCCGAACAATGCCTGTTTTAGCATAAAGATTAATGTTGCTATTTTCGGTATTGACTTGATAACCAAACAATGCAGAAGCACGACCAATTAATGAGTTATAGTTACCTAATTTGACGTTAAGCCCGTTGGTTGCATTAATTGATGTACCATTTTGGTGGCTATAAGCTATTTGCGTTTGTGGTTCAATATAAAAATCGTTAATTTGATATTTTTTACCTAGCTCTAATGATACGCCAAGTCCATTGGTATGACCGGTACCCTGAACGCGATTATCAGCAGTATCCCTGACTTTGAAATGATTTTTTTGACGTGCATATTTTGCTACACCATCTAGGTAGAAACCACTTTCATCTAAATACGTTGTATAAAGCCCTGTATTAAATGATCTTAAAGAACCATCGCCTTTACGGTAGTCAGGATCACCATAAGTTTGGCCAACAAAGGCACCAATAACAAACGGTGTGTTTTCTGATAACTGTTTATCGGCACCGAACTGGAATCCATGATAATTCATGTCAAACTTACTTAATTTACCGCTCGAAAATGAATCTAATTTTCCAGAAAAGCCCCTTAACCAAACATCGCCAAACGTACCACTATTCCGCATATCACCTAAACGTTTTAATAATGTTTGTGTTTCAACATAACTCATTAAATAGTTGGCATTTAAGAATCCAGCACTGGCATTTGCTGTTGTTGTAATTTGTGGTTTTGAGCTTGTGTTATTATCATTTTTATCTGTATTAGTAACAGTGCCATTACTCACTAATACCCAATTATTTCCATCTTTAGTTAAATGGTATTTATATCCACCTAACTCAACTTGATGATCGGTTTTAAATTCAGCGGTGCTGGTCGCATTTTCATTAATGTCTACCAATGTTAATTTTTCTTGTCCTGTGGTTTTTGAAGAGCCATTATTAATTAAATTAAGGGTATGATGACCTTCAGCCGACTTTGTGATAATGAGTTTATCACTTTTTTCAGCAACGATATCGGTACTCATTGTGAAAGTTAATGCACCTTTTAGGTTTTCAACAGTTAAATTTTTGAAAGATGGCGATCGAGTTTGAGTATTGTGATCAAATGTAACCGAACCAGCACCTGATAATTGCGTGATATAGGAATTAAAATCTTGGTCTTCGTCTTCATCTACCTCTCTATCAAGTATATTCCAAAGGGCGCCTTTACTTAGATCAATATTGATAAATCCGGGGTGAGCTTTATCATCTATATCTGAGTCAAAAAATTGATCTCTGCTGTCTGCTATACCGATAAATATTGAATCTGAAGCCAATTTTAAGTTAATTATTCCGTTATCCTCAGCAATTAAATCGGCCTGTATTTTTGAGCCTTCTGCCAAATCAAGATTAATATTACCACTATCATAAGCTTCGATTGTTCCATAAATATTTGATTTATTTTTTATTATTAGATTTGTTTTAAGTCCTGTTAAATCTTCATTATGCCCAGTAACATGAATACCATTATTAATCCAGGATTCCCCACTTAGTACTAATGTTCCAGTTTCCATGTCAATAGAATATCCTGAATAATAGTCGTCATCTCCGGCATCATCAAAGCTATTTAAAATAGTTTTTCCTTTGACCTCTACATAAATATCGCCATGATCCGCTTTATTTTGTGAAAAATGATCTGGGCTGATTGAGATAGCGCTGGGATGATAACCTTTTACATTGATAACTAGATCTTTTTCAAAGATTGTACGAGAATTTGTATTATTATTTGAATCAATAATATTTAATCCTGTTAAACTGATATGATCAGCTTCTCCTACGGAAGGATTAACTGTTTCAGATAAATTAATATTCACATTTTCATTAAAAGTAGCTTCACTATTTTTATTAATTATAATACCTGATTTAAGTAAAGAGTTATTTTCCGTAGAATCATCTATTTTATTAATATTGACTTCTTCGGTAAAAACTTGTTTACCATTTATATCTAAAGCCATTGCAGCTAATGGTGTGAACAATCCTAAACCTAACGCTATTTTTATGTTTTGTCTTAAATTCATTGTTCTATTCCTTATAGTCATAATACAGAATCAAATGGTGAAAATTTACTCAAACGCGTCAAATAATACACGATTATTCAAGTTTATAAAGACATTTTGTGCTTTACTTTTCTTTACAAAAGATAGAGGTAATATGAAGAGTAAAAACTGATTTATCGATTTCAATAATTAGGCATACTAACTCCTATGAAAGGATTTAGTATGTTTTATAACATCAATTTTCTGTTTAGCCATGTTAAGCAGCTTATAATTATTGAGAAAATAATAAAAAAATCACATTCATATGATTTAGAATGTGATTTTTAGTTTTTATATTTATAATGCGGCTTTATGGTCTGGTTAGATTAGAAAGAATAACGGTAACCACCATTCACTTGTAGTAAATTAAATCGATTACCCGTAGAGCTTTCAACATCTAGGTAAATAGTATGTGCTTTATTAACTTGAGCACTTACACCTATGCTGTTATTCCACCAGTTTCCTTCAAATGAATGGCTCTCTTTATTTCCATTTAGTTTGTAATAAGTATCGCCATCAAATTCCCGAACAATGCCTGTTTTAGCATAAAGGTTAATGTTGCTATTTTCGGTATTGACTTGATAACCAAACAATGCAGAAGCACGACCAATTAATGAGTTATAGTTACCTAATTTGACGTTAAGCCCGTTGGTTGCATTAATTGATGTACCATTTTGGTGGCTATAAGCTATTTGCGTTTGTGGTTCAATATAAAAATCGTTAATTTGATATTTTTTACCTAGCTCTAATGATACGCCAAGTCCATTGGTATGACCGGTACCCTGAACGCGATTATCAGCAGTATCCCTGACTTTGAAATGATTTTTTTGACGTGCATATTTTGCTACACCATCTAGGTAGAAACCACTTTCATCTAAATACGTTGTATAAAGCCCTGTATTAAATGATCTTAAAGAACCGTCGCCTTTACGGTAGTCAGGATCACCATAAGTTTGGCCAACAAAGGCACCAATAACAAACGGTGTGTTTTCTAATAACTGTTTATCGGCACCGAACTGGAATCCATGATAATTCATGTCAAACTTACTTAATTTTCCGCTCGAAAATGAATCTAATTTTCCAGAAAATCCCCTTAACCAAACATCGCCAAACGTACCACTATTCCGCATATCACCTAAACGTTTTAATAATGTTTGTGTTTCAACATAACTCATTAAATAGTTGGCATTTAAGAATCCAGCACTGGCATTTGCTGTTGTTGTAATTTGTGGTTTTGAGCTTGTGTTATTATCATTTTTATCCGGATTTTTATTATTATCAGTATTAGTAACAGCAGTGCCATTACTCACTAATACCCAATTATTTCCATCTTTAGTTAAATGGTATTTATATCCACCTAACTCAACTTGATGATCGGTTTTAAATTCAGCGGTGCTGGTCGCATTTTCATCAATGTCAACCAATGTTAATTTTTCTTTACCATTAGTATTTGCTGCGCCATTATTAATCAAATTAAGAGTATGATGACCTTCAGCTGAGTTTTTGATAATGAGTTTATCACTTTTTTCAGCAGCGATATCGGTACTCATTTTGAAAGTTAATGCACCTTTTAGGTTTTCAACAGTTAAATTTTTGAAAGAAGGCGATCGAGTTTGAGTATTGTGATCAAATGTAACCGATCCCGCACCTGATAATTGCGTGATATAGGAATTAAAATCTTGGTCTTCGTCTTCATCTACCTCTCTATCAAGTATATTCCAAAGGGCGCCTTTACTTAGATCAATATTGATAAATCCGGGGTGAGCTTTATCATCTATATCTGAGTCAAAAAATTGATCTCTGCTGTCTGCTGTACCAATAAATTGTGAATTTTCTGCTAATTTCAAATTGAGGATTCCATTGCTATAAGCATCCAATTTACCTTCAATTCGAGAACCTGATATTAACTCAATGTCTATTAAACTATTTTCATCAGCAAAAATATCTCCATTAATGATTGATCTATTTTTGATGGTTATTGTACCAAAATCATTGGCATAAATATCACCAATAATATGAGATTCTCCATTAAGTACAATTGATCCACTATCAACATAAATAGCAGAACCTCTCTCATCTGGATCTTGGCTGTTGGTCATACTTAATCTTGTTGTACCATTAAATATAATTGTACTAGAATTTAGTGCAACTACAGCGTCATCATAATGTGTACTTTCTAAATTAACAGTAACATCATTATTAAATATAGTTAACGTAGGTTGTTGAGGTTCTCCAGTATCAGATAAGCCTACTAAAATACCCGCGAAATTATTGTGATCTACATTATTAATATCTTTTTCAGAAAGATTTACCATTACTTTGTTATCAAAAGTAACATTGCTCCCTTCTGAAATTGCAATCCCAAAAAACGAATCTCTGTATAGGTCACCGTTATGTTTACTCACGGAATTAATTGTTGGAACATTTATTTCTTCGGTAACGACTTGATTTCCATTTACATCTAAACCCCATGTGGTCAATGGCGTAAATAATCCTACACCTAACGCTATCTTGATTCTTTGTTTCAGATTCATTGTTCTATTCCTTATAATTATATAAAAGATTAATAACACCAAAAGGTGAAAATTTATTCAAAGGGCTAAAATCATACATGAATATTTAGTCTTATAACAATAATTTATGTTTTATTTTTGTTACTATATTCAATGTAATATGTTGAATAAAATCCACCCTTCAACGTTAATCATCGATTTTAAGAAGCTTTGTTCAGCAAAAAAATTATTTTTAGTTGGAGGTAATATTATAAAAATAAATTAAGCAGTCATTTTCATAGATATTTTTTATAAGATTGGAGTTTTTGGGATACTAACTACGATCTACAATCATTTGCACTATAATTAATCAAATCTTGAATCTTAAAAAAACAGGAGTATAACTAAATCTAATTGTGAAATTTTTAAACTAAAATTAGGTAGGTTAAAGATGAAACTTCGTAAAGTGATGATTATTGGTGTTGGCAATGTCGGTTCTACAACCGCTTATACTTTTGTTAATCGTGGCATATGTGAAGAGATAGCGCTGGTCGATCTTAATAAAGATTTAGCCTATGGTCATGCACAAGATCTTTTGGATGCGGCAGCTTATCGGCAGAATATGATCAAAGTGACTTTACGTGAATCGACCGATTGTGCTGATATTGATATTGCAATTATTACAGTAACTTCAGGATTAGCGCAAAAAAGCCGTGATGAGGAGCTTGCAGGCACATCTAAAATTGTGGCAGGTATTGTGCCGAATATGATGAAAAATGGTTTCAAGGGCATTTTTTTGATAGCAACCAATCCTTGTGATGCAATTACTTATCAAGTTTGGAAATTATCAGGTTTACCTCGTCATCGAGTTATTGGTACAGGCGTTTGGCTTGATACCGTGCGATTACGTCGCTTACTAGGTGAGCAAATGGATATTGGCCCACAAAGCATCGATGCCTTTATAGTTGGTGAGCACGGTGATTCACAATTTCCGGTTTGGTCTCATTCTTCAGTTTATGGTATTAATCTTAATCAACTTGAAAAAAATAAAATTGATTTTGTTGATATTGGGACTAAAGCAAAAAACAAAGGTTTTGAAATCGTTAAATATAAGCATTGTACTGAATATGGTATCGCCAGTACCATTACTGAAATTTGTCAGCATATTTTTACTAATAGCCATCGAGCTTTAGCGCTTAGTTGTGTTTTAGATGGGGAATATGGCTATAAGGACGTCGCTATAGGGGTACCGGCAATTTTGGATCAACATGGTATTAAAAAAGTGATTCAACTTGACTTTAACGATCATGAAAAACAGCTGTTTGATAAAAGCATTAATATTGTGAAAGGTTATATTCAACATATTAATTAATTTTATTAGGTTTCTAATTTATGTCATGCTTTTATCAGCAACGGAGCGATATCGATAAGTCTTCTGTTTGATTCTATTTTAAGCCGATTGATAAATCGGCTTCATCGTTTTGTACCATTTGATTTTTGATGATTGGGTAAATTAACTTCATGAAAATGGTGTGTAGTTATGTTCGTTAGTTACAATCAATATGCAATCTTTTCTTACCACATTGAATACACTCAAATAGATAACCAGTCATTGAGCCATCTTTAGATAATGACGTTCTTAATAACTCCTCTGGGTAATCAATATCATTTTTAATCTCATCAAAATAGGGGATAATTTCTGCAAATCCTACATAACCGATAAATGCACAAGGCTCATTACAATGCGTTAACCATACTTCTTGCTGCCATGATGAATAACTTGGTGTTTTTAATATGAGCTCTTCAAGCTTTTCAGGCGATAGCTCATCTATACCGTAACCATCATTGAATTGACCGTGATATTTTTTTGCCGCAGAACCATCAGCAATACACCATGGGCAGATATATTTAGGCTCTTCTTGGCTATAAAGGGGTAAGTCATATTTTATTGAACGAATTTTATGACAAACCGAGCAAATCCCATCTTTTTGACTAAAAATGTCTAGCTGATAAGCGTTGGGATGATATTTAAAAGTAGGTAAACACATACTTAATCCTCAATAATACCAATTCTTTTTTGCAATGTTTTCAATTCAGCAGAACTTAGAAAATAATGAATAGAATTTTTAATATAATTAGCTATTTGTTTATATGTTTGCAAATTTTCGGATACCGGATAACAATCAATATAGTTGCTAAAAGCCACGATATCAGCAACATCGGCAAACTGTTGTTTGGTAAGTTTATTCAAATATTGCTTTAAATTTTTAGTTTGACAGTTAACAGGAGGGGCTTGTAAGTAAAATTGATTGTCATGAAATTGATAAGTTAAATTAATCGTTTGTTTATATTGATAGATATTGTCTTTAACTTCTGCTACATAACCAAGTTCATAAACTGCGTCTAGTTTAATATGAAATAGTTGATCTTTAATCGTGGATGAAAAGAAAAACAAGTGATCTTCATGTCCAGTTTTTCCCGCTATCATTAATTCATCTAGATATTTTCCATTTTTGTCAAAAGCATTAATTAATTTGATATCTTCGTTGATACCTTCGCCTATACTATCAAAAGTTAACTCATAGAGTATAAATTTGATATCACCCATTTCAAAGCGACCAATCGCTTTTAGATCTGTTAGCGTAAAATAATTGTCGGTTTGAACAGTTGGTTTATCATAATAGCGATAATCATCATCATCGAAATGAAAAAATTTGCTATCAACATATATTCCATTGGCAGTGTTATTGCTATCAATAGGCATAGATAAAACAGGTAAACTTTGATAGAAGTCATCGAAGGAATCAAAATGCTTTCTATGATTAAATGAGTTATCATCGGCAAACACTACATGAGTGTTAAACAGAGTAAAACAATAAAACATCGCTAAATATAAGATTGAAACTATTTTTTTCATTTCCCTATAAAATCCATTTTTATCCGTGAAGATTTCAAATTCATGCTGTAAAGTCTATACCATTATAACGTAATAAGTTTATCTTTCTGCAATGATATATTTGAATTACTATTCATTTATTCAAACAAATTATGACATTACATTTAGCAAAAAATTCATATTTATTTTATTGATCGAGACTAAAGCATTTAGCAATGGGAGAATTGTTTAAAATTATAGAAATAATTGAAAATAGATTTTGTGATAGCGGCAATTTCGCCAATCAGTCTAGGAAAAGGTCTGTGTTTTAATTAAATAGAACAGTTTGATTAGACTGTTTATATTTAATAGACTCATTGATATCTTATTTTATCTGCCATTATATCGATGAAACTATACGATATAATGGCAGTTATCATGAAGCTAAAACTATTTTAGCTAACAACTATTTTTTATCAGGTAAAGCATAAGCAATAACATAATCGCCACGAACTGGTGATTGTCTTGCTCCACTTGCTGAGATGACAATATATTGTTTACCTGTTTTAGGTGATACATAGGTCATTGGTGTACCTTGACTACCGACGGGTAAACGTGCTTTCCAAATTTCTTCTCCTGTCACAGAATCAAATGCACGAAGATAGAAGTCTTGCGTTGCAGCAAAGAATAAAAGACCCGATTTAGTTGCCATTGGTCCACCAATGGTTGGCATACCAATTGGCGCAGGTAAATGCATTGGGATGCCTAAAATACCTGTATCCATAACTGTACCTAAAGGTTTTTGCCATACAATTTGTCGAGATTTAAGATCGATGGCTGTCATGGTTCCGTAAGGTGGTTTTTGACATGGAACACCTAACGCAGAGGTAAATCTTAAACGCATCGCTCCAAATGGTGTCCCTTTTTGTGGCACAATACCCATTTCAATACCGCTAGCATTTTTAGGGATATTATCTTGAGGGATCATCCAGTTAGTTAAACCAATTCGCATATCATTAACGAACATTAAGTTGGTTTGTGGATCAACCGCGACACTGCCCCAGTTCATGCCACCTAATGATCCCGGATATTGCAAAGTTTTGGTCATATTTGGTGGTGTAAATAAACCATGATAGACAGAACCAGCAAAGTCAATTCGGCAAAGTAATTGATCATAAGGTGTGGCACCCCACATATCAAATTCAGTCAAGGTTTCGTTACCAATTGATGGCATACCTACTGAGAATGGCTGAGTAGGGGAGTAATATTCACCTGCTACATCACCTTTTGCTACAGGTTTTTCTTGAACTTCAGCAACAGGTTTACCGGTCTGACGATCTAACATGAAGATCTGACCTGATTTAGTGGTTTGGACGATAACTTTTGTAACGCCACCTTTTCCATCAGGAATGTCGTAGAGTAAAGGTTGTGATGGTAAGTCATAGTCCCATAAATCATGATGAGCTGTTCTAAATTTCCAGCGAATTTGTCCAGTTTTACGGTCTAGGGCAACAATTGATGAGTTATATTCATCATCGTATTTTGTTCTATAGCCACCGAAAAAGTCAGGTGTTGCATTACCTGTTGGTGCATAAACAAGATCAAGTTCTGGATCGTAAGCTGTCGTTGCCCAGACGTTTACTGTGCCGCGTGTATAGGTTTCATTAGCTGGCGGAACATCTGTTATGTTTGGATTGCCTGGATCCCATGCCCAAACTAATTTACCTGAATGGACATCAAAAGCACGAACAACGCCACCTGGTTCATTAACTGAGAAGTTATCAGCAACGCGGCCACCTACAACAATGACATCTTTCGCCACTAAAGGTGCAGCAGTTGGCTCATAATAACCCGGAGGAATATCACCCATATCTTTTTTCAGATCAACAACGCCTTGTTCGCCAAAGTCTTCACACAATTTACCGGTATTTGCATCAATAGCCATTAACCTAGCATCAATTGTGTTCATGATGATACGTGCTGAACATGCCTTTGCATTATTACTCGCATCGTCTAACGTTTTTTGGTCTTCATAGTAGGCTAATCCACGGCAACGTTGCCAGTTAGGTGAAGTCGCTTTAGGATCATAACGCCATTTTTGCTCTCCACTATCGGCATCTAAAGCGATGACAACATTTGTTGGGGTACATAAATAGACATTATCGCCAATTTGTAAAGGTGTTTCTTGGTCTTCTGGACCTGAACCACTATTAGAAGGAATATAACCTGTGTGATAAGTCCAAGCAACTTGGAGATCTTTAACATTTTGTTTAGTGATTTGATCTGCACCTGAAAAACGTGTGCCTTTAGTCGTATTAGCATATTGCTTCCAATCTATAGGCGCATCACTTGGATCGAGTTTATTATTGGCTAAAGGGACGGGATTTGTAATAACATTATGTTCTTTGAACATAAAGCCAAGGGCAATGCCCATTAAGACTAAAATAAATATACCCAATTTATAACCGCCATTACCAGCAGTCGTATCGCCAGTTTCTTTTTTCTCAAGCATTGGATAGGCAAATGCAATAAGCATTGCAAAACCAGTAAATACCATTAAACGTGAGAAAAGCGGCCAAAATTGTAAGCCAACTTCATATAAAGCCCAAATTAGAGTTAGTGCGTAAGCTAAACCATATAGCCAAGCCCCTTTGGTGCTTTGTCTAAATAATAAAAGCGACGTGATTATTTGTACTAACCCCATAATCGCAAAATACCAGCTACCGCCTAGTGCGATCAATTTAAATCCATAAATTGTACAAAATAAACCGCTCGCTAATAAAATAATGGCAACTAGCCATAAATAAAATTTACGGGCACCTGCAATTTTTATCATGAATCATCCTTATGTTGTTAAGTGTTACTTTCTTAACTCATCTTTTTGCATAAACATTAGATGAAAATAACTATTTTCCATCTATAATAATTAACAAAATTGAGTTATATCCTATTGATTAATAATAATGAATTAGAAGACAAACATCCCTATTCACATCCTAACTAGACTTGAAAATTGTTGAATAAACATTCTACTAATATGCACTGAATAATTATGGGAATCAATAGGCAACAGATGATATTTTTACTTTAAAATAGACAATTAAAATTTAGCTAAATTTTTCATTTGTTACTGTTAAAATGAGTTAAATTCAAGCAAATATACTTTAATGTTATCTTAATAGGATTACCCAATAATTTTTTGGGTAATCCATATTTTTATTAAAAATTACGATTGATTTGTAAGGAAAAGTTTGAGTGATGGATTGTGCGTTTCATTATGAAAATCGTAACCGAGTTCGGTTAAATGTTGATTAAACTGATTATAGCTACTTTCATCGATTTCAAAAGCGGCAAGTACTCTTCCATAATCCGTGCCATGACTGCGATAATGGAACATTGAAATATTCCAATTTGTGCCCAATGTTTGCAAGAATTTAAGAAGTGCACCTTGTGATTCAGGAAATTCGAAACTGTATACTTGCTCTTCAATATGTTTGCATGGTTTGCCGCCAATCATATATCGAACATGTAATTTAGCCATTTCATCTTCAGTCAAGTCAACCACAGCATAACCAGCTGAAATTAATTCCTGCATAATTTCATCTTTTTCGTCACTTTTGGTAATTTTTACACCGACAAAAACGCATGCTGATTGCTCATCATGATAACGGTAATTAAATTCAGTGACTGAACGCCCACCTAGCAGTTGGCAAAATTTCAAAAAACTACCTTTCTTTTCTGGAATCGTCACAGCTAAAAGGACTTCGCGTTTTTCACCTAGTTCACAGCGTTCTGATACGTAACGTAAACTATGAAAGTTTAAATTAGCCCCAGATAAAATATGAGCCAGGTTTTCGCCACAAATATTGTGCTTAGCAACATACTTTTTCAGACCTGCTAAGGCTACTGCACCTGATGGTTCGGCAATTGCTCGCACATCGTCAAATAAATCTTTTACTGCCGCGCAAATTTCGTCACTATCAACAGTGATAATATCATCAATGTACTGTTGACAAAGTCTAAATGTTTCATCACCTATTCGTTTAACAGCAACCCCTTCAGCAAATAAGCCTACTCGATTTAAATCGACAGGTTTACCCGCATCAAGAGCAGCTTTTAAACATGCGGCATCTTCTGGTTCAACCGCAATCACTTTGATTGATGGCATAATTTGCTTAATTAATACTGCAATGCCCGCAGCAAGCCCGCCGCCCCCAACAGGGACAAATATGCGATCGAGTTTAGCATTTTGCTGTAGTAACTCCATAGCAATACTTCCTTGCCCGGCAATCACTAAGGGGTGATCAAAAGGCGGGATAAAGACGCGATTTTGTTCTTCAACCAGCTCTATTGCTTTGGCTTTTGCTTCATCAAAATTGGCGCCATAAAGTAATACCTCACCACCAAAACCTTTTACCGCTTCCACCTTAATGTCAGCGGTGGTTAATGGCATCACAATTAGGGAGTTTATCCCTAATTTACTCGCCGATAGCGCAACGCCTTGCGCATGGTTACCAGCCGATGCCGCAATTACACCTCGTTTGCGCTGTTCTTCGGTAAGGCTTGCTATCATCGCTTGAGCACCACGAATTTTAAAACTGTGTACTAATTGGCGATCTTCCCGTTTAACAAAAATTTGGTTATGTAACCTTAAAGAAATCTTTTCCATTTTTTCAAGCGGGGTCACTTGTGCAACATCATATACGGCTGAACAAAGTGTCGCTTTTAGATAATCTGCACCAGTGAGCTTATTCTCTTCTTTTTTCACATTAGCCACCTAATTTACTTTTATCACGAACCGCGCCTTTGTCGGCACTTGTTGCTAAACTGGCATAGGCTTTAAGGGCAAATGATACATAGCGATCGCGATCATGAGGCGTAAAGGCTTTATCGCCACGTTCCATTTCAGCCACTCGACGTCTTTCAAGTTCAGATACAGGAACATCTAACACTAATTTACGGTTTGGAATATCAATATCGATAATGTCTCCATCACGGACTAATCCTATTAATCCACCATTAGCCGCTTCAGGTGAAATATGACCAATGGATAGACCAGAAGAACCACCAGAAAAACGACCATCAGTAATAAGTGCACATTTTTTGCCTAATCCCATTGATTTTAAATAGCTGGTAGGGTAAAGCATTTCTTGCATACCAGGTCCACCTTTTGGTCCTTCATAGATGATTACAACTACATCACCTTCAACAACTCGCCCTCCCAAGATTGCATCAACCGCATCTTCTTGGCTTTCGTAAACTTTAGCAGGGCCGCGGAATACTAAGTTTTCAGCCGCTACCCCAGCTGTTTTAACAATTGCGCCATCTTCTGCAAGGTTACCATAAAGTGTGGCAAGACCTCCATCTTGGCTATAAGCGTGTTCTTTGTCGCGAATACAGCCATTTACTCGGTCATCATCTAAGCTATCCCAATAGCAATCTTGTGAAAATGCTTTCGTTGTACGAATACCGGCAGGGCCGCTTCGATACATTTTTTTCACTGATTCATCTTTGGTTTGGGTGATATCATATTGTGCAAAGGTTTCGTGTAAAGAGAGTCCTAATACATTGTGAACATCACGATTAAGTAATCCAGCTTTATCAAGTTCAGACAAGATAGAAACCACACCACCCGCTCTATGTACATCTTCCATATGATACAGCGCTGTACTTGGCGCAACCTTACATAAATGAGGGACTTTACGTGATAATCTATCAATATCAGACATAGTAAAGTCGATTTCACCTTCTTGCGCTGTGGCGAGTAAGTGTAACACCGTGTTGGTTGAACCCCCCATGGCGATATCTAAAGACATGGCATTTTCATAAGCAGCTTTAGTTGCAATAGAACGCGGAAGGTAAGATTCATCATCATGTTCATAATAACGTTTCGTGATTTCAACTATGCGTTTAGCTGCTTTTAAAAATAGCTGTTCGCGCTGTTTGTGCGTTGCAACTAATGATCCATTACCTGGTAATGAAAGGCCCAAAGCTTCAGTTAAGCAGTTCATTGAATTTGCGGTAAACATACCCGAGCATGAACCACAAGTTGGACATGCTGATTCCTCAATAGCTTTGCTGTCAGAATCACTGACATTTGGGTTTGCGCTTTGAATCATGGCATCAACTAAATCCAACTTAATAATTTGATCTGAAAGTTTAGTTTTACCTGCTTCCATTGGACCACCAGACACAAATACCGTTGGAATATTTAAACGGAGTGATGCCATTAACATGCCAGGTGTGATTTTGTCACAGTTTGAAATACAGATCATGGCGTCAGCACAATGGGCATTAACCATGTATTCTACAGAGTCAGCGATTAATTCTCGTGATGGTAATGAATAAAGCATACCACCATGCCCCATGGCGATACCGTCATCGACAGCAATTGTATTAAATTCTTTGGCAATGCCACCACATGCTTCAATTTCTTTTGCTACCAGCTGACCTATATCTTTTAAATGAACATGGCCAGGTACAAATTGTGTGAATGAGTTAACCACCGCAATAATGGGTTTACCAAAGTCTTCATTTTTTACGCCTGTTGCACGCCATAAAGCGCGGGCACCCGCCATGTTGCGACCTTCTATAGAGGTGGCTGAACGATATTTAGGCATTTCTTGCTCCCAATTTTTTATGTAGCGACCGATTCCTATCGGTTGATAATTTTGTATCGTAACTTTAAATAGCCAATCCACTAAAATGAATTAGTGGATTAGAAAAATAACGTTTATTTAACTGGATCTAACCAACCATATTTATCTTCGGTTTTACCGTTAAATAAACCAAAGAAAGTTTGTTGGATTTGTTTTGTGATTGGGCCACAACGACCAATACCAACTTGAATTCGGTCAACACTACGTACTGGTGTGATTTCGGCCGCGGTACCTGTCATAAATACTTCGTCAGCAAGGTATAGTGATTCACGTGAAAGTGTTTGTTCACGTACTTCAATTCCTAGATCACGTGCAAGTGTGATGATAGCATCACGGGTGATTCCCGGAAGTGCTGATGATGATAGTAATGGAGTAAATAATATGCCGTCTTTTACGATAAATAGGTTTTCGCCTGAACCTTCAGAAAGCTGACCATTTACATCTAACGCAATCCCTTCTTGGAAGCCATTAGCTCGAGCTTCTGATCCGATAAGTAGTGACGATAAGTAGTTCCCTCCCGCTTTAGCCGCTGCTGGGATAGTATTTGGTGCAAAACGGTTCCATGATGATACCATTGCATCAATACCTTGTTCTAAGGCATCTTCACCAAGGTAAGCGCCCCATGGGAATGCCGCGATCATCACATCGGTTTTGTAGCCGGCTGGTGGAATAACGCCCATGCCAACATCACCAATAAAGACTAAAGGGCGGATGTATGCACTTTCAAGATTATTTTTTTTGATGACTTGGCGTGTTGCTTCCATGATCTCTTCTAACGTATAAGGGACAGGAAAACGATAAATCTTGGCTGAATTTAATAATCGTTGAGCATGCTCTTTATGACGAAAGATAACCGGGCCTTTATGTGTGTTATAACAACGCACACCTTCAAAAACAGAGGTACCATAATGCAAAGCATGAGACATGACATGTATTTTTGCATCAGCCCATGGAACCATTTCACCATTCAACCAAATATAATCAGATTTCGCTGTAGTACCCATTTTGTTTTCCTCTCAATTTTACTTTTTGTTAAGCAAGTATGTTGCTTTATCTTTATTCTTTTAAAGGTCAAGCATTATACTATTAACTTTGTTTAACTTTCTAAATATATCTATATTATTTTTAATTATTATTTCATCGACAGTTATCGATGAAACAAATTCATATTTCAACTGAAATCACATCCACTAATTTGTTAATTTGATTGCATAAAGCTGAAACGCTGCGTTCCGTGGTGCATGTCAACACTAAGGCAAAAATATGTTGATCTTCAATTTGCATTGTTAAGTTTTCAATATGCGCACCACGATGACGAATGACACGTAAAATACGCTCTAGCGCCCCTAAATTGTCATAAGCTTTTATGCATATTTGCTGTTTCGTTCTTTCATTCATCATTTATTGTTTCCCTTTTTATCTAACATATTTTCATTAGATGCACCTGGTGGTACTAATGGCCAAACGTTTTCTAATTCATCAATGCAAACATGCAATAAATAAGCATTAGGCGAATTGAGCATGTTAGTTATTGCTGGTTCAATTTCAGATTTTTTTGTTATTTTTTCACCCTCTATATCAAATGCTTTGGCTAGCATTAAAAAATCGGGGTTATCAGATAAATTAGTTTCACTATAGCGTTGGTTAAAAAATAACTCTTGCCATTGCCTAACCATACCTAAACGTTGATTATCAATTAAAACAATCTTTATCGGTAACTTTTTACGTTTAATTGTAGTGAGTTCTTGAATATTCATCATGATAGAACCATCACCAGAAATACAAATTACACAGTCATTAGGTCTGGCGAGTTGAGCGCCAATTGCCGCAGGTAATCCAAATCCCATGGTGCCGAGTCCACTTGAGGTAATAAAATTTTTGGGATCATTAAATTGCATATGTTGTGCCGTCCACATTTGGTGTTGACCGACATCGGTTGTTACAATTGTAGTGGGTGATTTTCGCTCAGATAGTGTTTTTAATAATGCTGGTGCATAAATTGGATCGCCAGGATGATCATAACGAGTTGGATATAGGTTTTTCAATTCTTGAATTTTGTTATGCCAGTCATCTATTGCAACAGTTTGATGAATCAGTGGTAAAACGTTTTTAATATCACCTTGTAATCCTAAATGGGTTTGCTTTAATTTATTAATTTCAGCTTGATCAATATCGATGTGAATCACTTTGGCATGTCGAGCAAATTCATTTAAATTGCCAGTGACCCGGTCATCAAACCTTACACCTAAAGCAATTAATAGATCACACTCTTGCACAGCTAAATTAGCTGCTTTTGAACCATGCATACCAATTAGCCCTAGATAATAAGGGTTATTAATATCAGCAGCGCCCAAACCTTTAAGTGTTGATACACTTGGTATTTGAGTAAAATTCATAAACTGTCTAAGCTCATCAATCGCGCCAGATAAACCAACCCCACCGCCAATATATAGCATGGGTTTTTTAGCTTGGGATATCATGGTTTTAGCAAGTTCAATGTCAGCAGGGGAGATATTTGATTTTGTAGTATTAGTAAGATTACGTTGAGTTGTGATTGGCGATAAATATTTTTGATAATTAAGATCTGCAAGCTGAATATCTTTAGGAACATCAATAAGTATTGGTCCTGGCCTGCCTGAATTAGCTAAATAAAAAGCCTCTTCTAAAATGTTGGGTAAGTTTTCTGCTTGATCAATTAAATAACTGTGTTTAGTGCAAGCTAATGATAATCCCAAAACATCCACTTCTTGAAATGCATCGGTACCAATTAATTTATTTGGAACTTGCCCAGTTATGGCAACAATTGGAACCGAATCAATCAACGCATCAGCAAGTCCGGTAATAATATTGGTTGCCCCAGGTCCAGAAGTTGCAATACAAACGCCAATTTTGCCGGTGGCCCTAGCATAGCCTATGGCTGCCATAGCCGCACCTTGTTCGTGGCGGCATAAAACATGTTCAATACCACCATCATAAAGAGCGTCATAAAGAGGCATAATTTGTCCACCAGGATATCCAAAAACGGTGGTGACGCCTTTTTCTTTTAAGGTTTTTACTATCCACTGTGTTCCTAACATTTCTTCCTCACTTATTTTATTCAGCTCATTTATTATTCATAAAAAAACCCCCGCTTTTGGGGGCGGGGGTTTTAATTCTATGTATAAACATATTTTTACATCGAAAAACGCCCCCGCGCAGGAATAATGACCACGCTGACTAGGATATTAATGAGGACGTTTTTACGTAAAAAGTTCATAAGCTTATATATTAAAATTATGTCATTTTCAAAAAGTTATTTTTAACAAAATACTCGTTTTTAAAAAAAGTGCAACTTTTTTTTAATTAATGAGTATAGCTTGTGAAAATTTTTGGTAAAACGAGGTAACAATAACGTCATCGAATACGATCAATTAATTGAATTGTTGTCTCTATTCAATAAAATAAAAATAGATTAATATAAGATCAGTTTAAACAGTAAAAATTTTTTGTCACACATCAATAATAGTCGTTTATAGTTAACTTTTAGCTTAGTCACAAATTATAAAGCAGCGATTTTATCGATTAGCGATACAGTGTTAAATGTTATTATTAATTAAACATTATTTCAGAACCAAAACTAAGTAATTCTAATAATTATTTTTCAATCAGATTAATGCGCTATTTTAGCGATGTTTTATCGCTGTTTTATTAATAATATTTTCTAACGTTCTTCATTATCTTTTCAAGAAGACTGCATAAAATTTATATACAAAAGTATCGGTTATTCAGTAATTAAAAGGGAAAGACAAATATGACGAATTTTAAGATAATTGCTTTGCTATTAATGTGTTGTTTGTTAATTAATTGTGATAATAAGAAAAATGATTCACCTTCAAATGAGAATAATAATACTAGTTCATCATCAAAGGAAAATAGCACAGTTGATGATTTAGTCATTAATCCTGTTAAAAAAAAATTACCCATATTTGTTGATGCGCTTACCACTTTGGTTGATATTTACAAAAAAGATAACGTTATTAATTATAAATACGAAGTAAAAAATATTTCTAAATATGCTCTCTTATTGCCAACAACTCAAGATACGATTCGTGATAAATTGCTTAAAACTTATTGTAGTGATAATGATGAAGTGAAACAGCTAAAGCATTTTTTTCCAAATGGCGCAAACTATCATTATTATATTGATGAACAAGAAATAATCATAGTTGAAATACAACCTGATGACTGTGATGAAGATTAAATCGGTCACGTCTAATTACTACACAGAAAGACAGTTAGTATATTTATGCTTAATATACAACATTTCAGTTTTAATAAACTGACGAATTCAAATCATAACAAGGTAATGTAATTGGTTATATCTGGCTTAATATTAATTTATTTGCTAGACTAAAAAAGAATAATATTTAGCCAATAAATAATTCAACGTTTAATATTATTCACGGTCCTATTAACCTGCCAAGGATAGCTATCTGTAACAATTCACCCAATATTCCCATTCCTACATAAGGGTGATGATATAAAAACAAATAGTAAGTTTTTCCATCACATATATTTAATTTATTTACTGCATAATTTTTCGAAATAGTATTTTGTTTTATTTTAATAATTTTATTTAAGTTATTTTGGTTTTTATATAAACGTATTTAACTTAGGAGAAAAAACGATGAGTGAACAAATTTGTAATCCAACAACAAAATATCATCATACAAAATTTCAAAAGCAGAAACAAACCGCTCCCGCGCTTCAATGTGAGATGAAACCCATTCCTGACTGTGGTGAAAAAAGTTACCAAGGGCACCAACGTTTAGCCGGTCGAAAAATGTTAGTAACCGGTGGGGATTCTGGCATAGGTCGTGCTGCGGCAATCGCGTATGCTAAAGAGGGCGCTGATGTAGCAATAAACTATCTTCCGTTTGAACAAAAGGATGCTGAGGATGTAGCTAAAGTAATTGAATCTGTTGGCCGCAAAGCGGTATTGATTCCAGGTGATTTAAGTGATGAATCTTTTTGTAAAAAACTGGTTAAACAAGCGCATGATAAGCTTGGTGGATTAGATAACTTAACATTGGTTGCTGGTAAACAAACTGCAGTCGAAGATATTGCGAAATTGACCACTGAGCAAATTGTAAAAACGTTTGAAATAAACGTATTTTCATTATTTTGGGTAGTTAAAGAGGCGTTAAATTATTTAAAACCAGGCTCAACAATCATTACTACTTCATCAGTTCAAGCATTCCAACCGAGTGGAAATCTTCTTGATTATGCTTCAACCAAGTCTGCTATTATTGCCTTCTCTCGCGGATTGGCTAAACAATTGGCTAGTAAAGGCATTCGCGTAAATTGTGTTGCTCCCGGACCTGTTTGGACGCCATTACAAATTTGCGGTGGACAACCAAGTGAAGCCATTCCAGAATTTGGTAAACAAACACCTTTACAACGCGCTGGACAACCTGTTGAACTGTGTGGCGTTTATGTACATTTGGCAAGCGAAGAATCCAGTTATACTACAGCCGAAACTTATGGTGTAACAGGTGGTTATCACACTAATTAATCCATAACTGCCATGATAAGCAAATTGATTTATCAACCACTAACAATTGAAGTTTAATCAATGAGTTTTATGAACATTAAATTATTTAGATGCCGCCATTTTTAGGCATTAGAAATATTCAACAATTCACCATATTTAAAAGGGTTTTATAATGAAAACATACAAAGTAATCGTTTTATCAATAATGGGGTTATTTTTAGTTAATTGTGATGATTCAAAATCTAAGATGGATGATATTAAGCAACAAGTGGTAGACACGAGTTCAGCCGTGGGTGACAAAGCTCAAGATCTATATGAAAAAACGAAGTTAGAAACAGAAAATATTTTAAATCAAATAAAGGACGGTAATTATAATCTTGCTCAAGATCTTATTATCAAAGCAGTAAAACAAAAATTACCTTCAGATGTCGATCAAAATGTCACTTTAGTCGATGTTGCGAAAGACGATAATATGATTAGTTATAAATATTCGGTAAACAACCTCACTATAGATGCATTACAAGCTCAGGCTAATCAAAATGCAATGTTGGCTAAATTGAAAACTTTCTATTGCAGTAAAGATATTGGCATTAGCGCAATAAGATCTGCTTTTACTCAAGGGGAGACTCATAATTATTACATCAATAACGATAAAGCATTAACGTTAACGTTAAAACCAAGTGACTGCGATAATAAATAATGCTTTCAATGGTTGCAAATCATTGTAAAGTTATGGGTAATTTTATGTTAAAAGGGCGAATTAAAGCCCTTTTTATGTAGATAGTTAATTGAAAAAATCGCTCAACAGTGCAAGTTACGCTTTAATTTTTAAAAAATGGCTATGAGAAAAAATTAGTTATGTTTTTCATAGATGAATCGATGGGGTAACTATCACTAGTAAAAGCCTGTTAGCTTTTTGTCGCTTTTTTCAATTAATGTGTTACAAGTTTTATGTGTTGGCGAAGAATATTCAATAACTTTATTGTCTGTACATAAATTTAGTGGCAATAATATAAAAAATGCGCTATATACGTTTATAGAACTATCTAATTTATAATCAACTAAATAATAACTAAGGAATATATTATATGAAATTCTTAAAAATCACTTCAATGGCATTAATGTGTGTTGTTTTGTTCGGTTGTGATAATAGTAATAAGGTAAAAACGCCTGATAAAGCTGATCTTACTAAATTACAAGATTTAGTTATTAGTGAGGCAAAAAAAGTACTCCCAGCTAAAGTTGATTCAAATACTAGCTTAGTTGATATCTTTAAAGATAATGATGTAATTAATTATCGTTATACCATTAATGTATCTAAAGATTCATTGCAAATCCCTGAAACTGAAAAAATGACAACTGAAAGCTTGAAAAAGGTTTACTGTTCGAATAATCAACAAATTAAAGAGTTCAGAGATGCATTTCCTAATGGTGCCGTTCATAGCTATTATATTAATGATGAGAAGATATTTAGCGTAACATTAACCCCTGCTTCATGTAACACTAATTAATATTTTTTTGATTAATCTTATAAGTCATTTACACAGGGCAATAGCCCTGTTTTTTGTATTATTCTAATGTTTTACCTTTTGTTTCGGGGATTAAAAAGATAAATGCAGCCGCAGAAAGTAAATAAGCGGTAGAAAGTAACGCTAAGGCATAGCTTATAGAATAAACAGTGGCTAAATAAGCAATCAAAACTTGCGATATGCCAGCAATTCCTCGTCCAACATTAAAAATAATGTTTTCGGCACTTGACCTTGCATCTGTTGGGTAGTGTTCAGCAAGCAATGCGCCATAACCGCCCATCATTCCATTGACAAAAAAGCCAATTACAGAACCAAATATAATCAGGATCACCATATCTGTTTGATGAAAGTAAAACCAAATCGATATAGCGGAAACCAGTAAAAAAACAATATAAGAAGGGCGTCGACCAAATTTGTCACATAGCCAACCAAAGATTAAAATCCCTAATGACATCCCAATCGTTGTTGAGATGGTCCAAAACATAGTGTTTTTGAACGGTAATTTTAATTCAGTTGCAATCATGTTTGGCATCCAAACCATCAGTCCATAAAAGCCAAAATTCTGTACCGCGCAGGCTATGGTTAAACCAATAGTAGTGGCTGTCGTTTTTGGTGTTTTAAATAACTTGTTAATTGCGATTTTATTTTTATTTTGATCTTTTAAATTTTGCCAAATTTCGGGTTCTTTTAGTCCTTTACGGGTCCAAGCAACAAATAATGCAGGCAATACTCCCATCGCAAAAGCCCAGCGCCAACCATAAATTTCACCAATAAAGTTGACTGTTAGTGCTGCTAAGATAATACCTAATTGGAAGCCTAATGCGACAATAGAGGTTGCTCTTGAGCGTTTGCTTTTAGGCCAACTTTCTGAAACAAGCGTCATACCAATGCCAAATTCACCACCAAGACCGAGCCCACTTAAAAATCGAAAAATTAAAAAGCATTCGTAATTAGGGGCGAGTGCACAAAGTCCAGTAAATAAAGAGAAAATTAAAATAGTCCAAGAGAAAACCCTTACCCTCCCAAATTTGTCAGCGAGTATGCCAAATAAAATACCGCCGATTACCGCACCTAAAAGCGTGAATGAGGTTAAAGTACCAAGGTCTGCTTTTGTCAGATTATAGGTCGCAGCGATGAGACTAAAACAAACACCTAAAATCATCATGTCTAGACCATCTAATGCATAACCAACTGTAGATGCGAAAAGCGTCTTTTTTTGATATGGGGTTATTTTCTGGTTTTCACTTTCGGCTTGCTTGACTAGGATTGTTTCATTATTCATGTGTACCTCTAGTTGTTAAAAAGATCGTTCACTAATAAAAAGCATTTATGATGTAATTCATCATTAAACAGGCGGGTATTAAAAAGCGGGGCAAGTATATACTTAAAAGTAATAAAAATCCAAATGAAAAGCCGAAATTAGTCGGTTTTATTTTGTTTATTTTTATTAAGGCGAAATTATTTGGTTAAATTTTATAACTATCTAATTTTTTAGACAAATTAGCCGATAATTTCGCCATTTTGCAGTTTTTTCGGGTGGCTTTTTTTAGCCAATAGTTTTTGAACAAAATTTACTCTTCGTCAAAATACCAGTAACCAAGATTAACCAATTTTAACATGACATTTAGGGTCTGTTCATCTTGTAATTGTTCGTAGTGAAGTACATCGGTTTCACATAATCGGTCGATGGTTTCCATTGGTAAGGGTATTTTTTCACCATTGATATAAGCCGTATCCTCTATTTTTACAATACGTATACTCGGTACACGATGTAGTTCAGCACCAGATTTTAGAATTTCTTCAAATTCATCTAGCTCATAGGCGGGATCAGCTGGGATGATATTGAGATCATGCATAGGTATTGTGATGTGCTTACCAAACCAGTCATTGAATAAGTCTGGGTTTTTGATGAGGTCGATCATTTGCCCTTGTAGTTTTTCTAGCTCATATGGCTCGATACGATAAGGATCGCTTGGTAATTTTAAGTCTGGATCTTGATAAAAAATCCCATTTGGTAAATTATCAATAACGTAATCAGCAAAGCCACTTAATAATTCTTGTGAAGTTTGCGTCCTAAAGCCGACTGAATAACTTAGTGATTCGCCAATTGATACACCATTATGTGGAAAGCCAATTGGAATATATAAAATATCACCGGCAGTGATTTCTTCATCAATAATCGGCTGATAAGCTTCTACATGTAATAGCGCTTTGTGAGCACTAAACTGTTTGTAATTAGGATTACGATCGCCAACTTGCCAACGTCGACGTCCCATACCTTGAATGATAAAAACATCATAGTTATCAATATGCGGCCCAACGCCAGCCCCTTTTGTTGCATAAGAAATCATAAGATCTTCAAATTGCCAGTGAGGAATACACTTAAATGGTTCAACTAAAGTTGCTGCCTGTTCATGCCAATGATCTACCGCTTGCACTAATAAACTCCAGTGATCTTCACCGAGATCATTGTAATGTGTAAAAGGACCAAATTTAGCATCCCATTTTCCATTTTTATTCGTCACAATCCGGCTATCTAGCTCTTCTTCCATTGCAAGTCCAGCAAGTTCATCGGGTGTGATTGGATCAATAAACTCAGCAAAGGCTTTTCGTAAAATAACGGGTTTTTTTTGCCAATAGTTTGTTAAAAAATCATCCCAATCAATAGCTAATTTATATTTCATTTAACTTCCCTCGAAGATTGAATAATTGACAAAAATTATCGGTAGTTTGTTGTGCTATTTCTTCTAAAGAAACACCTTTCAATGCAGATAAATATTGCGCGACTTCCCGAACATAAGCCGGTTGGTTTTCTTTACCACGATAAGGTACTGGAGCTAAATAGGGGGAATCAGTTTCGATTAAGATACGATCCAATGGCACAAATTTTGCCACTTCTCTTAACGCTTCGGCATTTTTGAAGGTAATAATTCCTGAAAAAGAGATATAAAAACCTAAATCTAATAGTTTTTTTGCCGTATCAATATCTTCGGTGAAACAATGTAACACACCTGAATGGACGTGTTGTTCTTTTAAGATTGTTAATGTATCTTGTCTGGCATTTCGGGTATGGACGATGATTGGCTTGCCAAGCTTTCTACCAAGACGTATATGTTCAATAAAATTATGTTGTTGAAGCTCTAGATTATCTTGCTGATAATAGTAATCAAGTCCTGTTTCACCTAATGCGACAACATTCTCTTCTTTGGCTAAATTTTCGAAGCGGTTAGCGTCATAAGGTTCGTCATCAAGATTAAGGGGATGAATACCACACGAAAAAGAACATTGATTAATATAAGGTGTCAGTAAGCGCTTCATTGATTCATAACCAGATAAGGTTGTTGCTACGCTTAAGCAGTGTTTAACGTCATTTTCAGTTGCTTTTTGTAGTACTTGCTCAATTGACTTAGTATTAAAGTCTAAACTATCTAAATGACAGTGCGAATCGATTAAAAACATAAAAAACTCTTTATTTTTCAGAATGCTGTTCAAAATCACGAACAGGTTTGATGGTAGACCATGAACGACAACCAGGGCATAACCAGTAAATTGAATTAACCGTAAATCCACATTTTTGACAACGATAATTCGGTACGATTTTTATTTGCTCACCTACCATATTACGTAACAATAATAGGCTCTCTTTTGCTCGACCTTGTTCGGCATCGGCAACATGGTAATCCATTAAACGATAAAACCCTTTTAAATTAGGGTGTTTTAATAATTCTCGATACATATAGTTCTGGGCTGCATCAAGACCTCTCTTTTTTTCAATGATATCGGCAAGCATTAGTTCAGCAACATTGCCTGAATCTTGATCAACACATAATTGCAAAAATTGCTCAAATTCATCTGCTTTATTTAATTTAAGATAACACTCTTTTAATAAAGGTAAAGCTTCACCAATAAAGGCTTTATCTTGTTCAAGTATCTGTTTGAATGATTCAATTGCTTGTTCAATTTTATTTTGCACAATCAAGACGCGACCTAACATCAGTGAGGTTCGAGCACACTTAGCATCGGCTGCTGCCGATTTTTGTAATAAACTATACGCTTTTTCAAGGTCTTCATTGGCAATAGCTAGCGAAGCTAACTCACAATAAAATTGAGCTATATCTGTTTTGTATTTTGTATTGCCAAGCTTAACCAACTTGGTGGCAGTATTAATTGCATTAATCCATTCACTGGTTGATTGATAAATAAAAATAAGTTGTTGTAAAGCATGTTGTTGAAAATCTTCTTCATCAATGAGTTGTAAAAACATCTCTTCAGCGCGGTCATAAAGACCTGCAACCATATAATCACGCCCAAGTTGTTGAATGGCTAGTAATCGTTGTTCAAAAGAGAGGGATGAACTTTCCATTAATGCTTGATGGATTCGTATCGCTCTATCTACTTCACCACGAGAACGAAATAAATTGCCTAAAGTCAGATGCGCTTCTAACGTGCCTTCATCTTCTTTAAGCATATCGAGGAACAGATCGACAGCTTTATCTTTTTGGTTAGATAAAAGAAAATTAAGACCATCTACATATTCTCGAGATAGTCGATTTGATTGATTTGCATATTTTTGTTTAGCATTTCTATCGCCCATATACCAACCATAAGCGGCAGCAATAGGTAATAATAGAAATAACAATTCAAACATAATATTTTATTCTTGATGATGTTTAATTAAATTATCTTTTTGATGATCAGCTATACTATCATCATATTTTTTCTGTAATTTACTTAATTTACGTTTTGTTGAAGAATGTTGTAGTTTTAATTTAATAAAGAAAATTCCTGTTAATATCATTCCAACGATAAAGCCAGAGCCAAAAAATAGAGCCAATAAAACTGATAATCTTAATTCGGTTTTAGCAAATAAATAGTTAAATGTTACCACTTCATCATTGAATGCGCCTATCGAAATAGATAGGGTAAAAATAATAATTATCAATAGAATGGATATAATAAATTTCATAATAATAACCTTTTTATTATTTTAACGTTATTTAAAATGAGCGTTATTCTCAAATATTTTTTCAACACTGTTTACGCTAATTATCAGTTATCTACTATATGATATTTTTGTGCATAAAAATAGCAAATTAATGAAATGATCCAAGCAACTAAAATACCACACAACAGATCAATTGGGCTGTGCATACCCAAACATAATCGACTAATTTCAATTAATAATGCCCAAATAATCAACATATAGACCACAATATAATGGCGTTTAAAGCCTAATAATGTCACTGCTAAAAAGGCCCATGTTACTGCAAATAAAGTATGTCCCGATGGAAATGAATAACCTGTTTCGTTTTGCCAATGTTGACGTAACCAAGTTGGGATTATGTTGGAATTAGTCAATAACTGATCAATGAGTTGTTTTTTTTCCGATTTAGCCAACGAATAAAATTTATCATCACTCAATTGATATTGTTTATTCATCCATAATACATAGGGCCGAGATTCTGCTGTTTGAGATTTAATAACAGCTTTAATCATTTGCCCAGTTAATATTGCACCCACAAGAAGTATTCCTATTAATACTATTTTTTTTGTCGTTTTAATGTTTAATAATAGGCAAAACAGGATAAAAAAAACGAATGATGTTATTATTGCCCAAGGAAAACTTGCCGTTTCTGTTATGACGAAAAAAAATTGGGATGTATTATTTAATGATTCTGGTTGCCAATGCCAATTTATAGCTATAATGACTAAAGGTATAACTAAGAAAATAGCCAGTGTGGCTATTGTTTTTTTTATTATTAACCCCATTTAAAAACTCAATTAAGCACAAATTGCTATATATTTTAGCATGGAAGAGAGTTTTTTAAAAAATTCTATTTAAGTTTTATTCAATACGGAGATAATGATGCAATTAAAACTTGTTGCACAAGCAAAACTGCCAACCCCATGGGGATGTTTCACTATTGTGGGATTTGAAGAAATTGCAACTGGCAAGGATCATGTGGCGTTAGTTTTGGGTGATATTGCAAATAAACAGCCTGTATTAACAAGAATTCATTCAGAGTGTCTAACTGGCGATGCGCTATTTAGTTTACGTTGTGATTGTGGTTTTCAGCTAGAGGCGGCTTTAAAACAGATAGCACAAGCAGGACGGGGAATTTTACTTTATCATCGTCAAGAAGGTCGAAATATTGGTTTGCTTAATAAAATTCGCGCTTACGCACTGCAAGATCAAGGACTAGATACAGTAGAAGCTAATGAACAACTGGGTTTTGCTGCTGACGAACGTGACTTTACGCTTTGCGCAGACATGCTAACATTACTTGGTGTATCTGATATTAGACTATTAACCAATAATCCTGAAAAAATAAGAGTGCTTGAACAAGCAGGCATAAAAATTACTGAAAGGGTGCCGTTAGAAGTGGGTGAAAATCCTAATAATGAGCACTATTTGGCAACCAAAGTCAGTAAAATGGGGCATTTACTTCACCTTCATTGCAATCACTAAGTATTTTATATCATGTTAAATATTACAAACGTTGCCAAAGATTTAGACTAAATAAACCTTAAAAACACAATGATCTTTAAGGTTTTATACTAAATATGGATAGTGTGCTTAAATTATGACAAGGCTTGTCATTTTTAAATTGAGTTTTGGGTTTAATTAATCTTTATCGCACCGCAAAACGCCACCATTCGCAATTTGGTCTTTTGAAATTTCGTGCATAATAATTTGGACTGCTTCAGGCTTACAATTTAGAGTTTCGGCAATAGCATTGGTTACACGTTTAGCCATTTCTCTTTTTTGTTCTATAGTGCGACCTTCTAAAAAGTCAATAACAACGTTTGGCATATTATTTCCTTATTGATTAATTTTCACAAGTTGTTCTTCAGTTAATGCAATATCATGATTATTGCAAATTCCAATTCCTGACTGAATAATTTTATCTGCAATTACTTTCGCTTCATCTAATGAGTGCATTTTATAAGTCCCACACTGATATTCATTTAATTCGGGGATCTGTTTTTGTGATTCAACTTTTAAAACATCATGCATAGATTTTAGCCATGCATCAACCACTAATGATTCATCAGGTTTACCAATAAGGCTCATATAAAATCCGGTTCGACATCCCATTGGCGAGATATCAATAATTTCGACTTTATCACTATTAAGATGATCGCGCATAAATCCTGCAAATAGATGTTCTAATGTATGAATGCCTTTTTCTGGCAATAACTCTTTATTGGGAACAGTAAAACGAAGATCAAATACACTAATATCATCACCTTTAGGGGTTTTCATTGTTTTAGCAATACGGACAAAAGGTGCTTTCATTTTAGTATGATCGACTTTAAAACTATCTAATAATGGCATGACATTCTCCTTGGTTTTCGCTGCTTCACTATTTTCAATAAATAGTGAAGTAGATGCCAGTATATTTTATATTTATTCATTGAGTAAATTGATAAACTCTTGCTCATCAATGATTGTTATACCCAGCTGTTGTGCTTTGTCTAATTTAGAACCGGCAGATTCACCAGCAACAACAATATCGGTATTTTTAGATACGCTACCCGCCACTTTAGCGCCTAATTGTTTTAATTTATCTTTTGCTTCATCACGGGTTAAACTCGATAATGTACCTGTTAGCACCACAGTTTTACCTAAAAATGGTGAATCGATGTTACTAATTGGAGATTGTGGGGAAACCGCAGGCCAATGAATACCGATTTCATCGCTCGTTAATTGTGTTATGACATCACGATTATGCGGTTCTTGAAAGAAATCAATAATACTTTCGGCAATTACTGCACCAATATCATTGACGGTTTGTAATTGTTCAAGTGAAGCGCTTTCAATCGCTTTTAAATCACCTAATTGATTAACTAAATTTTCAGCCGTTACTTCACCCACATTAGGAATACCCAATGCAAAAATAAAACGGTTTAATGTCGTATTTTTGGATGTGGTTAATGCATTTAATAAGTTATTAGCCAATTTTTCGCCTACTTTATCTAAAGAGCATAAAATTGGCAGTGTTAATTTATAGAGATCAACAGGTGTTTTAACATAATCTTTATCGACAAGCTGCTCAATGAGTCGATCGCCCATACCATCAACGTTCATCGCTCGGCGTGAAACAAAATGTTTAAGCGCTTCTTTTCGTTGAGCTGGACAAATTAATCCACCCGCACAGCGTGATATCGCTTGTCCTTCATCTCGAACAATTAACGAGCCACAAATTGGGCAATGAGTTGGAAAGGTGATGGCTTTACTATCAGTGGGTCTACGATCTAGTATTACCGAGACAATTTTGGGAATAACATCTCCGGCTCTACGTATTGTAACATAATCGCCTTCACGAATGCCTAATCTGATTATTTCATCGTTGTTGTGGAGGGTAGCATTACTGACAATAACGCCGGCAACTGAAACAGGTTCTAATCTTGCAACTGGTGTTATCGCGCCGGTTCTTCCAACTTGGAAGTCAACTTTTTTTAATTGCGTCACTTCTTCTTGCGCCGGAAACTTAAATGCTGTTGCCCAACGCGGTGCTCTGGCTACAAAGCCAAGCTCATTTTGTAATGAAATACTGTTAACCTTAATCACAACGCCGTCGATGTCAAACCCAAGTGACATTCTTTCTTGACCAACCTGATTAAAATAATTTAGCGCAGCTTGTGCGCCTTGGCGAATTTCAACTTTATTACTAACGGGTAATCCCCATGCCTTAAACTGCATCAAACGTTGATAATGGGTATCGGGTAACGTAGCACCTTCAACAATACCAACCCCATAACAAAAAAAGGTTAAAGGTCTTTTAGCGGTAATTTTAGGATCTAATTGTCGTAGTGATCCGGCTGCGGCATTACGAGGATTTGCAAATAGTTTTTCATTATGTTTTTGCGAATCGGCATTGAGTTTTTCAAATCCTTTATGTGTCATAAACACTTCGCCTCGAACTTCCAAACGTTCAGGGATATTGTCACCAATTAACACTAAAGGAATCGTTTTAATTGTTTTAACATTAGCTGTAATATCTTCCCCTGTTGTGCCATCACCGCGGGTTGCCGCTTGTACAAATTTACCCTTTTCATAGAGTAAACTTACCGCTAATCCATCAAGTTTTAATTCACAGCAATATTCAACAGAGTGGTTTTCCGGTAAATTCAATCGGTCTTTAATTCGTTTATTGAAAGCAAGAAAACTAGATTCATCAAATACATTATCCAACGATAACATTGGTATTTGATGCCTAATCGTTGAGAATTGCCCTAACGGACTACCGCCTACTCGTTGGGTGGGCGAGTCAGGTGTAATTAGCGACGGATATTGCTTTTCTAATGATTGAAGTTGTTTGAATAATTTATCATACTCCACATCCGGGATTTCAGGGGTATCAAGAACATAGTAACAGTATTCGTGATGTCTAATTAAAGCACGTAATGATACTATTTGTTGTTTGATATCTTCATTCGGTATAGTTTGGTGTGCAGTATTTTCGGGTTTATTTGATAATGGCATAGTGTTCGACTCTTAAATTAATACATGAGCGTTAAAAGATTATCACATTCCTATTACTCTGATTTTGTCAGATAAGACAATTATTATTTCCAAACAGCCAATTTTATAAGCTGTTCAAAGTTTTAATTACCACCCTCAAATTACATTGAAGGTGGTATTGAAGAATCATTACTGAAAAGACGTTGGGATTAAATTTCGTTACACGCTTTTTTGATACGCTCTTTGTAACTATCAATTTTTTGCGGTGTCAGCATATGATATTCATCATCTAACACAACACCATTAACATCGTCAGCAATACGTTGGGCAGTTTGTAGCATCAGTTTAAAGTTTTGTTGATTGTTACCTTGAGTCGGTGCAACCATAAAAATTGAAACCCCTGGCGTTGTAAATTCATGCATGGTTTCAGGATCGAGATAGCCTGGATTAACCATATTTGCCAAACTAAAGAGTATTGGACCATTACCAGCAGGGTCAACATGCCGATGGAAAATTCGCATATCGCCAAATTGAAACCCTGATTGCATAATACTGCCTAATAATACATCGCCTTGTAATAACTTACCGTTGATGCCTTTAATGTTCAAGATAATGATTTCGGTTTTATCTTCATCATTTTTATTGATGTTAAGTTTTTCTTGTTTTGTTTTTTGTGTAGCCGGTTGAATTTTATCTTCCCGTTTAGCATCAGCTTTTTCAATTGATACATCAGGTTGAGCTTCAACTTTTGACGGTTCATCGTCAAATAGATCATGATTCAAGTTTATATTTGGCTCTTTAGAAACTGGCGCTTGTGTTGTTGGCTCTTGATGATGATTATTAACAAATAGATCCTCTTGCTTAGGCATGGTTTCTTGAACGAGTTCATCCGGTGTGTTTTTATCTACACTTTCACTATTTTTTTTGTTTTTAGGTGTGATTAATATCACATCATCTTCTTCTATATCATCGATATAGCTATTTTCATACTGTTGAGTATTTTGCTGGTTTTTCTTCCTTTTATCAGAATTAAATAAAGAAGAGCGCTCCTTTTTATTGATCCAAAATCCGTGAATCAATAATGCAATAATGACCAAGGACGCAACAACAATTAGAACAATACGTAAATTATCCATAATAACCATCTCAGAATTAAATTAAATATAGACTCAAATTATTCAAAACTATTTTTGAATAAAAATGATTACGGAGTATAACACCTGTAAATTTTTTAGTTATTCTTAGTAAATACAAATTAATATCACTTGAAAAGCTAGGTTTACCGTTTTACTTATTAGTATAACATTTTATCTAAACTATTTTATAGCACAAAAAATCAATTAACACATAGTACTTTATTTATTTAAAAAAGCATAATAACCAATATCATTTTTTTACTATCATCCCTTAGTTTGGCATTTTTTAGAACTCTGTGCTATTAAGCTGTAAAGATACTTACAATTTATGCATATTTTTTGTAAAATCCTCGGTTACTTTTGAATTACATTCAATGTTATTAAAAAAATAATTATTAAGTTTACTGAGGTCATTTTGATATGAGATTTAACAAACTATTATTAACCGTACCAGTAGCATTAAGCAGTCTACTTTTATTAACTAGTTGTGATAATAGCAAATCACAGGGCGGTAATAATCAAATACCAAAAGTAACCGTTTTTAAAGTTGAACCTTTGGACTTCACCTTAAAAATCAGTTTACCTGGTCGCGTAGTTGCGTCTCAAATTGCTGAAATTAGACCTCAGGTTGGTGGTATTGTGTTAAAACGTGAATTTGAAGAAAGTTCGAATGTCAAAGCAGGCCAATCACTTTATCAAATCGATCCAGCAATTTATCAGGCTAATTACGATAGTGCCGTTGCCAGTGTTGCTAGTGCCAAAGCGAATGCTAATATTGCGCAACTGACTTTAAAACGTTATGCAGGATTATTAACAACCAAATCGATTAGCCAACAAGATTATGATAAGGCAGCCGCTGATGCAAAACAGGCGGAAGCAAGTGTATTAGTTGCTCAAGCAGCAGAACATACAGCCAAAGTTAATTTAGATTACACCAAAGTGTATTCTCCTATTGATGGTTACATTGGTAAATCAAGTGTGACTGAAGGCGCGTTAGTGTCGGCTGGGCAAGCAAACCCGTTAGCATTAGTTCAACAGCTTGATCCGATTTATGTTGACATGACCGAAGCTGCAACCCGATATAATAAATATCTTCAAGAAGAAAACGTTATTTATGAACCAGCAAAAGGGGATAATGTTGAATTATACTTTAATGATGGGTCTAAATATGCTTTACCTGGTAATATCAAGTTTTCTGATATGACTGTTAATGAAACGACTGGAACGGTTACATTGCGTTCTCAATTTGCCAATACTGAAGGCAAAATTTTACCTGGTATGTTTGTTAAACCGCAATTGACTCTTGGTTATATTAAAAATGCTGTACTTGTTCCACAACAAGGTATTACCAGTAATGTCAAAGGTGAATATACCGCTAAAATTTTAAAACCCGATAATTCAATTGAGTATCGCCAAGGTATCCAAATTTACACTGGTGTAAGTGGTTATTGGGTGGTAACTAAAGGCATTAATGTTGGGGAACAAGTGATTACAACAGGCTTACTTAACTTAACTGCTGTTGAAATGGGACAACCAATGAAAGGACAAATTGTGGGTGAGCCAGCTACTTTATCACAAGACCAGTTAGACAATATCATCAAAAACAGTGTGAAATAAAACAGGGGTAGATTTAATTATGGCTAAGTTTTTTATTGATAGACCTGTTTTTGCATGGGTTATTGCTATCATGATGATGTTAGGCGGTGCCTTATGTATAAAGTTGCTAGCTGTCGAACAATATCCCGATATTGCACCGCCTGCTGTTACAGTAACGGCAACTTATCCAGGTGCTGATGCGCAAACAATCGAAAATACAGTAACTCAGTTGATTGAACAAAATTTAACAGGTTTAGATAACTTGATTTATATGAAATCAACCAGTAGTGCGCAAGGTGTGGTTCAAACTACATTAACATTTGCACCTGGAACTAATCCTGATTTTGCGCAAGTACAAGTATTGAATAAAGTAGAAAGTATCAAGTCACGCTTACCTGATAGTGTGCAAAAAAATGGGGTGTCAGTTGCTAAAAATAACACTAACTTTTTAAAAGTTATTGGTTTTTATTCGACAAACCCACAGAAAACACAAGCAGATATTGCTGACTTTGTTTATTCTACCGTACAAGATCCTATTCGTCGTGTTCAAGGTGTAGGCGATACACAGCTGTTTGGTTCTGAATATGCTATGCGTATTTGGTTAGATCCAAATAAATTAAATTATTTTAATTTATCAATTGAAGAAGTTACTGCTGCAATTCAAGCACAAAATGCTCAGGTTACAGCAGGTCAGTTAGGTGCTTTACCTTCAACTGAAGGTCAAGAACTCAATGCTACAATTACAGCTCAATCTCGTTTAAAAACCCCTGAGCAATTTCAGAATATCTTAGTTCGTGTAAATACCGATGGTTCTAATGTCTTATTAAAAGATATTGCCAATGTTGAAATTGGTGCAGCCGATTATAATTTTATTTCTCGTTACAATGGTAATGCATCAGCAGGTCTGGGGATCTATTTAGCAACGGGTGCTAACCAATTAAATACTTCAGAACAAGTCGATAAAAAAATTCAGGAATTATCTAAAATTTTTCCCGAAGATATCAAATTTGCTTATCCTTACGATACAACACCATTTGTTAAATTGTCGATTAGTAATGTGGTTCATACATTAATTGAAGCAATCATCTTAGTTGTTATCGTAATGTATGTGTTTTTACAAAACCTTCGTTCAACTCTAATTCCAACAATCACTGTACCGGTTGTATTATTGGGTACCTTTGCGGTGTTATATATATGTGGATTTACTATCAATACGTTATCAATGTTCGCGATGGTATTAGCAATCGGTCTATTGGTCGACGATGCTATCGTGGTTATTGAAAATGTTGAGCGTATTATGCATGACGAAGGGTTGTCGCCTTATCAAGCAACAGTCAAGTCAATGGAACAAATAACCTCAGCATTAGTGGGGATTGCCGTAGTACTTTCGGCAGTATTTGTGCCAATGGCATTCTATGGCGGCGCAGCGGGTGGTATTTACCGTCAGTTCTCCATCACTATTGTTACGGCGATGTCTCTATCGGTTTTAATGGCGATCGTATTAACACCTGCTCTTTGTGCTCAAATTTTAAAAGCGCCAACTAAAGACGGTGTCGTAGTCAAACAATCAATCGCGGCGAAATTAGCTACTATTCCTCCATTTACTTGGTTTAGTGAAGTCACTCACCGATTTTTTGGTTGGTTTAACAACTTTTATAATAAAAGTTTGCATCTATACGAAAAAGGCGTAATTAAATTTATTCGTTACCCTTTAATCAGCTTTGTTTGTTATATTTTAATTGTTATTGGTCTTATTTTTGGTTTCCAGCGCTTACCAACAGGGTTCTTGCCTAATGAAGACCAAGGTGTGCTTATTGTTATGGTAGAACTACCACCCGGTGCGACATTAGAGCAAACCATGGCAGTATTAGATAAAACGACTAAGTTTTATACTACAAAAAAAGCAGACTCTGTTAAAGAGGTATTTACTGTTGCTGGCTTTAGTATGATCGGTCGTGGTCAAAATATGGGGCTTGGTTTTATTCGATTAAAAGATTGGGATGAGCGTAAACGTTCAGATCAAAAAGTCGATGCACTTGTTGCAAGTGGTTATGGATTTGCATCTACCGTTACTGATGGTCGAGTTATTATTACAAATTTACCAGCGGTACCTTCACTCGGTATGGCAAATGGTTTCTCTTATATGCTTAAAGATTCAGCTGGTCTAGGACATGAAGCATTAATGGCAACATTCTTCAAAGTGTTAGGTGCAGCCAGCCACAATCCTAGTTTGCAACAAGTTCGACCTGGTAGTATGTTAGATGTACCACAATACAAAATTAATGTTGATTTTGAAACAGCTCAAGCTTTAGGGGTATCAGTCAGTAGTGTAAATACCGTATTATCAACGGCTCTAGGTTCGGCTTATATTGATGACTTTGTCTACAATAACCGAGTTAAAAAAGTGTATTTGCAATCCGATGCACCTTATCGAATGCTACCTGATGACTTTAGTTATTGGCATGTAAAAAATCAAAAAGGTGAAATGGTACCTTATGATGCTTTTGCAACTACTTCAAAAAGTTATGGTTCGCCATCGCTTGTTCGATACGATGGGGTTGCTGCAATGGGGATCAGTGGTTCTGCGGCGCCAGGTTTAAGTTCTGGTCAAGCAATGGCTATTATGGAGCAAATATCTAACGAGATATTACCTAATGGTTATACTTTTGACTGGACAGATATTTCTTATCAAGAACGCCAAACTGGTTCACAAACAACCACACTTTATATTATCTCAATAATTGTTGTGTTCTTATCATTGGCTGCGCTATATGAAAGCTGGACAGTGCCAATATCTATCCTATTTGTTATACCGCTTGGTATATTAGGTACAGTTTATGCAACTATGTTTAGGGGGCTTGATAACGATATTTACTTTATCGTAGGTTTATTAACCACAATGGGCTTATCGGCTAAGAATGCTATTTTGATCGTAGAATTTGCCAAAGATGCACTTGATAAAGAAGGTAAATCATTAATTGATGCAACACTTGAAGCATGTCGATTACGTTTACGTCCGATTTTAATGACATCATTTGCGTTCATTTTAGGTGTTTTACCATTAGCTCTCAATAGTGGTGCTGGTTCTGCAAGCCAGAATGCAGTAGGTACGGGGGTAATTGGTGGTATGTTAACTGCAACATTTTTAGCAATATTTTATGTACCGTTATTCTTCTTGTTTGTGACAAAACTGTTTACAAAACATAAGAATAAACCTGTTTTATTAACTGAACAAAATATGAGCAATGATAACAAATAGCTGTAATTAAATTACCTATACCAAACTGTTGTTAGGTATAGGTTGAATGAAAAATTTAAAAAGTTATTAGGTTCTTTTAAAACCCTCTATTTTAAGTGAATAATAATGCGCTACTTTAGTTAGCGCATTTTTTATATTCTCTATGTTGCATTTATTTTGCTTAATAAAAAGGTTTGCTAACACATTAAATTTGTTAATTTAGTAATAGCATTTTTAGTTTATATACCCAAAATAGAACCAAAGGTCGAATAAACGATTTTGAAAGTCAGTAGGTTATTTTTATAGCCATTTTTTATATTTGCATTGTATGTATATTTTATTTGATAACGAAGCTTGCTTAAAAACTAATGAGTTAAGTTAGTAATAGTTAGAAGTAGAATTTTTAGAGAGAGGTAAAGGGCAATCTCAATTTAGATTATTAAAACATTAATGATGTTTTTGAGTAATAATTATTTGTTAAGTATGATTATTTAATCATTTTATTTACAGTTTTTTATCAGCTGTTGCCCAATGTGAGCATGCGTGATTGCAATAGCTAACGCATCGGCAGCATCAGCTTGCGGGCTGGCGGGTAACTTTAATAATAACTTCACCATATGTTGAACTTGCTTTTTGTCGGCTGCACCAGTACCAACTACACTTTGTTTAACTAAACGAGCAGCGTATTCAAACACGGGTAAATCATTATTAACAGCCGAAACAATAGCAGCACCTCTTGCTTGGCCTAATTTTAAAGCAGAATCGGCGTTACGAGCCATAAAAACCTGTTCTATTGCAAACATATCAGGTTGAAATTGCAATATGATTTCACTCACGCCAGCATAAATACGTTTTAGACGAGTAGGTAAATCTTCAACTGATGTTCGAATGCAACCGCTACCAAGATAGGTTAAATGGCGTCCCGTTTGTTGGATTACGCCGTAACCCGTCAAACGAGAACCAGGATCGATGCCAAGAATGATGGCCATTAGAGTGTTGCTGCAACCTCGTCAGAAACTTCACCATTATGATAAACTTCTTGCACATCGTCGCAATCTTCAAGCATATCGATAAGGCGTAATAATTTAGGTGCAGATTCAATATCAAGATCGATTTTGGTCGCTGGTATCATTGAAACTTCAGCGGATTCGGCAACTAAGCCAGCCGCATCAAGTGCATCTTTAACTTCACCAAATGATTCAGGTGTTGTAAATACATCAATTGCGCCATCATCATAAGTCACTACATCATCAGCACCTGCTTCAAGTGCGGCATCCATGACTTGATCTTCATCAGTTCCAGTAGGATATGAAATTACGCCTTTTTTGGTAAATAAGTAAGAAACTGAACCATCGGTACCTAGGTTGCCGCCAGTTTTAGTAAAAGCATGGCGAACTTCTGATACAGTACGGTTACGATTATCACTTAAGCATTCTACCATTACCGCAGTACCAGCAGGCCCATAACCTTCATAGATGATAGTTTCCATATTAGTATCATCTTCACCACCAACACCACGCGCAATCGCTCTGTTCATGGTATCACGTGTCATATTATTCGATAATGCTTTGTCCATAGCAGCACGTAGACGAGGGTTAGACGCTGGATCGCCACCACCAAGTTTTGCTGCTGTTACGAGTTCACGAATGATTTTGGTAAAGATTTTTCCGCGTTTCGCATCTTGCGCTGCTTTACGGTGTTTGGTATTGGCCCATTTACTATGACCTGCCATAAAATTCTCCAGATTAATAATTTAAAAATCGCACTATTCTAGCAAACTTTTATCGAAAATTCATTACCTATATATTGATAAGTTTTGCCCTGTGTTGCATTTATTATTGTAAGAGTGAAAAAGTTATTCCATGAAGTGCAACTCCCACTATTGTTAAAGTAGCCATATTCCGCCCTTTTTGATATCTATTTAAAAACTATGTTAAAAGCTGAATCATTTCACATTGATCAAGATCACAACTTTGCATTTTTGCTATTGCCAGCATTATTTATTAAGTAGATGATGCATTATCGAAACGTTTCGATAATCGTCATAATTAAACTAATACAGGGATTTAACTATGCGCAAAGGTCAATTATTGAATTCTGAAATTATTAAAATTTTAGCTAGAATGGGTCATACCGATCAAGTTGCAATAGGTGATGCGGGCTTGCCAATTGCTAATGAAATTCCACGCATTGATTTAGCATTGACTTATGGTGTGCCATCGTTTATGCAAGTTTTTCAAACCGTTTCACATGATATGCAAATCGAAAAGGTGATATTAGCTGAAGAAATCCTTACCCATAATCCACACATCCATCAACAAATCCTTGAACAAATAAAAAAAATAGAGCAGGTTCAACATAACTGTATCGACATTTTATATGTCACTCATGAGCAGTTAAAACAACAAACTCATCATTGTAAAGCTGTTATTCGAACAGGTGAATGTACACCTTTTGCCAATATCATTTTACAGTCAGGCGTGATTTTTTAACTTAGTTTGTAAAACAAACAAAAGAGTAATTTATGAATGAAAATCTTTTACAGCTTATCAACATCCATAAATCCTTTCCTGGTGTAAAAGCGCTTGCTGGCGTTAATTTAAATGTGCGTGCAGGGCAAGTGATGGCATTGATTGGAGAAAATGGTGCGGGTAAATCTACTTTAATGAAAGTGTTGACGGGTATATACCAGAAAGATGAAGGTGAAGTTATTTATTTAGGCAGCAAAGTAAACTTTCATGGACCAAAATCCTCACAAGAAGCGGGCATAGGAATTGTTCACCAAGAATTGAATTTAATACCACAACTGAGTATCGCCGAAAATATATTTTTAGGTCGTGAATTTACTAATAAATTGGGTTGCATAGATTGGCATAAAACGTATAGCGAAGCTGACAAGTTATTAGCCGAACTTCATCTTGATTATGATAGTCGACGGTTAATTAGTGATCTATCTATTGGTGAACAGCAAATGGTAGAGATTGCTAAAGTGCTGAGCTTTAATTCTAAAGTCATCATTATGGATGAACCAACCGATGCTTTAACCGATACCGAAACAACTTCACTCTTTACCGTAATCAAAAAACTTAAGCAACAAAATTGTGGTGTTGTCTATATTTCACATCGTTTACAAGAGATTTTTGAAATTTGTGATGAAGTAACCGTTTTACGTGATGGCCAATTTGTTGGCGAAAAAAAAATAGCTGAATTAAATGAAGATACACTTATTGAGATGATGGTCGGGCGTAAGCTTGAAGAGCAATATCCCAGAATTAATGTTGCTAAAGGTAATGTTACATTAGAAGTAAAAAACTTAGTTGGTCCAGGCGTTAATGATGTCAGCTTTTCTCTTCACGAAGGTGAAATACTGGGAATTTCAGGTTTAATGGGGGCAGGACGAACAGAATTAATGAAAATGATTTATGGTGCTAATCCGGCCGAATCAGGAAAAATACTATTGCAAGGAAAAGCGGTAAAAATTGCTTGCCCGCGTGATGGTTTAAATCAGGGAATTGTCTATATTTCGGAAGATCGCAAAAAAGATGGTCTTATTTTAGGCATGTCTGTTAAAGATAATATGTCACTGAACGCACTAAATTATTTTACCAATAAGTTCAAAAAGCTACGATTAGCCGAAGAACAACAGGCCGTTGAGGATTTTGTCGGCTTATTTAATATAAAAACGCCTTCTATCAATCAGATCATTGGTTTTTTATCGGGTGGTAATCAACAGAAAGTTGCCATAGCCAAAGGATTAATGACCAGACCAATGATATTAATTTTAGATGAACCCACTCGTGGCGTTGATGTTGGTGCTAAGAAAGAGATTTATCAACTTATTAATCAGTTTAAGCAACAGGGTTTAAGTGTCATTTTAGTCTCATCTGATATGCCAGAAGTACTCGGCATGAGTGATCGTATTTTAGTTATTTATGAAGGAAAAGTGACTGGGGATTTTGCAATTAACCAGGCAACACAAGAAAAACTTATGGCAGCAGCCGTTGGCAAAGCAGAGGAGAGCGCTGATGTTGCAAAATAAAAAACTTAAAAATTTATTAATTGAACAAAAATCCTTAATTACTTTATTGGTTTTAATCATTATTGTTTCTTGTTTAAGCGATAACTTTTTTACCTTAAACAACTTTTTTAACATCTTACAACAAACTTCAATCAATGCCATTATTGCAGTGGGCATGACCTTAGTCATTTTAACTTCTGGTATTGATCTGAGTGTGGGATCAATCTTTGCTTTAACTGGAGCCATTACAGCTTCGATGATTGGGGCGGATATATCGCCATTTATTGCGATTTTTGCTTCCTTAGTTTTAGGGTGGATATTGGGAACATTTTCAGGATTTATTATCGCCAAAGGTAAATTACAAGCATTTATTGCAACCTTAGTTATGATGCTTATTTTACGAGGTGTAACGCAAGTTTATACTAAAGGTAGCCCAATTTCGACAGGTACCAATGATAATTCGGAATTATTTGAATGGTTTGCATTTGGGCGTGTACTGGGGATTCCTGTACCAATCTTTATCATGGCAGTTGTTTTTATCGTAGCTTGGTACTTACTAAAATACACACGTCTGGGGCGTTACATTTATGCATTAGGTGGGAATGAAGCGGCAACCCGTCTATCAGGTATTAATGTTGATCGCGTTAAAATCCTTGTTTATGCCATTAGTGGTTTACTTTGTGCATTAGCTAGCACTATTGAGGTGGCTCGATTGTCTTCAGCACAACCTACAGCAGGTACAGGTTATGAAATGGATGCAATCGCAGCAGTGGTACTTGGCGGCACTAGTATGTCAGGTGGGCGAGGAAAAATTTTAGGTACTTTGGTGGGGGCATTAATTTTAGGGTTTTTAAATAATGGATTAAATATGCTAGGTGTCGATGCCTACTATCAAATGATCGTAAAAGGAGTGGTTATTTTATTAGCCGTATTAGTTGATAAAAAAACCAATAAATAAGGGTATTAAATCGAGATTTTATTTTGGGAGAAAGTTATGAAATTTAAAAAAATGATGGCGACTGTGATTGCTTCTGCACTAAGTGTTTGTATTGCTTTTCAAGCCTCAGCGAAAGAGCGCATCGCTTTAGTTGTTTCAACGCTGAATAATCCTTTTTTTGTTACCTTAAAAGACGGTGCTGTAAATAAAGCGAAAGAATTAGGTTACGACTTAGTGGTATTAGATTCACAAAATAACCCTGCTAAAGAACTAGCTAACGTTGAAGACACCATCGTTAAAGGCGCTAAAATCATTTTGATCAACCCTACTGATTCAGAAGCGGTTGGTAATGCCGTACTTGCTGCTAATAAAGCCGGTATTGCGGTTATTACACTTGATCGTGCTTCAGTCAAAGGTGATGTGGTGAGTCATGTTGCCTCTGACAATGTTGCTGGTGGCAAAATGGCCGGTGACTTTATTTTTGAAAAATTGGGTGCGAATGCCAAAGTGATACAACTACAAGGTATTGTTGGGACATCAGCTTCTCGTGAACGAGGTGAGGGTTTTGTCAAATCTGTGCAAGCAAATCACTTAACTATTTTAACCGCACAACCGGCAGACTTTGATCGCGCTAAAGGGATGAACGTAATGCAAAATCTTTTAACTGCTTATCCGGCTGTGCAAGCAGTATTTGCAGAAAATGACGAAATGGCATTAGGTGCTGTTCGCGCCATACAAACCGCAGGTCGTAATGATATTATCGTAGTTGGTTTTGACGGTACTGATGATGGTGTTAAATCAGTACAACGTGGAAAAATGGCTGCAACTGTCGCGCAGCAACCCGACAAAATCGGCTCAATAGGTATTGATATTGCTGATAAAGTGATAAAAGGTGAAAAGGTTGATACAAAAATTCCTGTAGAATTAAAACTGATAACTCAATAAAATTATCAAGGACGCATGACTGCGTCCAATTTCTAGTTGATTAGGAACAAAAATATATGAATAGTAAAAAATTAATTGTACTTGGTAGTGTCAATATCGATCATATCTTAAATGTCAATGAATTTCCCAAACCAGGTGAAACATTAACAGGTACACATTATAAGATCTCGTATGGCGGCAAAGGTGCCAATCAAGCTGTAGCAGCTGGACGCCTCGGTGCGAATGTGCAATTTATTGCAGCTGTTGGTAACGATGATTTAGGCAAAAACTTCAAACAACAGCTACAAAGCGATCATATTGATACCCATTCTGTTGCCGTAATCGACCAAGAAAATACTGGTGTTGCGCTTATTTTGGTCAATCAACAAGGTGAAAACCAAATTGCAATATATGCTGGAGCGAATGCTGCTGTCACACCTGAGTATTTAGATCAATTTGCTGACGATATCACAAAAGCTGATGCAGTCTTAATGCAACTTGAAACGCCCTTAGCAACCGTTGAGCAAGCCGCCAAGTTGGCTAAACAAAATAATACACAAGTCATTTTAAATCCTGCGCCCGCACAAAAATTATCTGATGAATTACTCGCTCATGTTGATATCATTACGCCAAATGAAACAGAAGCAGAATTTTTAACTGGTATAAAAATTATTACCGAGCAAGATGCACAGCAAGCAGCACAATTATTACATGATAAAGGGATCCATACTGTAATTATCACTTTGGGAAGTAAAGGCGCTTGGGTGAGTCATGCACAAAACGGCGTAATAGTGCCAGGGTTTCGTGTCAACGCTGTTGATACAATTGGTGCTGGTGATACCTTTAATGGAATGTTGATTACCGCGTTGCTAGAAGGCAAAGATCTAAAACAAGCGGTTCATTATGCACATGCAGCTGGGGCATTATCTGTGACCAAAGCAGGCGCACAAACATCCGTACCAACACGAAAAGAAGTCGATGATTTTATTCAATCACAACATTTATCAATGAGAAATTAACACTTGGCTACTATGAAAGATATCGCAAATTATGCGAAAGTATCTACTTCAACCGTTTCTCATGTTATTAATAACGATCGCTATGTTAGTCCGGCTATTCGCAGTAAGGTCGAGTCTGCAATAAAACAACTAAACTACACGCCATCAGCTATTGCACGTAGTTTAAAAAGTAATAAAACCTTTACTATTGGTATGTTAGTCACCACAAGTAATAACCCTTTTTACGCTGAGGTAGTGCAAGGTGTCGAGCGGAGTTGTTATGAACTCGGTTATAATTTAATTTTATGTAATACCGAAGGCGACCAGCAACGAATGCTCAACAATATTGAACATTTGTTACAAAAACGTGTTGATGGTCTATTAGCTATGTGCACGGAAACGTATTCTTTTCCGGAACAAATTTTTGACCGTTATCCTAAGTTACCCATGGTCATGATGGACTGGACGCCTTTCAAAGGCGTGTGTGATACGATTCAAGATAATTCATTTTATGGCGCAACATTAGCGACCCAGTATCTGATTGAACAAAATTATCAGCGTATTGCTTGTATTACCGGACCATTAAACAATACTCAGGCGCAATCGCGCCTTCAAGGGTATCGTCAAGCTATGCAGGATGCGCAATTAACCATTTTACAAGGTTACCAAGCGCAGGGCGATTTTCGATTTGCTTCCGGCATTGAGGCAATGCAGCATTTATTACAGTTGCCAATTCCGCCACAAGCTGTTTTTTGCTTTAATGATGCTATGGCTATTGGTGCTTATCAGGCTCTATATCGTAATGGTTTGAAGGCTGGAGAAGATATTGCTATTATGGGTTATGATGATATAGAAATTGCACAATATATTGCCCCACCGTTGACAACAATCCATCAACCCAAAGAAGAATTAGGACAATTAGCGGTTGAAACCTTATTAAATCGATTACATCATCCTGATGATAATCTGCATACCTTAACGTTAACACCAACGTTAGTTAAGCGTTTATCAGCCTAATTTTTATTTAAGCAAGTTGAACTAAAAACGTTAAGTTCAATTGAATAATGATTAATACATGATAGTAAAAAAGCGCCTGATTCGGCGCTTTTGGATTGTAAAACAAGATATCAATAAAGAGTTGATTAACTCATTCCATATTGTTTTAATTTTTTGCGTAAAGTGCCACGATTAATACCAAGCATATTGGCAGCTCTTGTTTGATTGCCACGGGTGTATTGCATAACCATATCAAGGAATGGGTGTTCAACTTCAGCTAACACTAATTCATATAAATCAGTAGGATCTTCACCATTTAGTTGTGATAAATAGTTTTTTAAAGCCTGCTTTACTGAATCTCGCAATGGTTTTTGTGTTATTTGGTCTTGTGAGTTTACAGTTGTAAATTTAAGTGCTGCAGCTGTAACGCGTTGTTCTGACATAGTATTTTTAACTCTTTTGGTTGTTTCTAATTTGAATAAAAAATGCTTTTAGTGTTTTAACTTGCTCACTTGTATTGCTAAGTACACTAAATAAGCGCCTAAATTGATCGCTATCAGCATAATAGTTGGTATACCAATTTACATGCTTTCTGGCAATCCGTAATCCTTTGTATTCTCCATAAAATTGATAAAGCTCATCAAGGTGTGTTAACACGATTTGCTCCACTTCATCAATTGTTTTTCTTTTTTTTAACTGTCCATGTGTTAAATAGAATGCAATTTCTTCAAATATCCAAGGTTGCCCTTGTGCCGCTCGGCCGATCATTATAGCATCAGCTTGCGTATATTGAAAAACATCTTTTGCTTGTTCCGGTGTACAAATATCGCCATTAGCAATGACAGGAATTGTCACATTTTGTTTTACCGCTCTAATCGACTCATATTCAGCCTCACCTTTGAATAAGCAAGCACGTGTTCTTCCGTGTATGGTTATTGCCTTAATACCACAATCCTGTGCAATTTGTGCGATTTCAATGCAATTTCTATGATTTTTATCCCATCCAGTCCGCGTTTTCAAAGTTACAGGTACGTCAACAGCACCAACAACTTTTTGCAAAATCTTTCTAATTAGCTCCGGATGCTGCATTAAAGCAGATCCTGCTAATTTTTTATTAACTTTTTTTGCTGGACAACCCATATTAATATCGATTAACTCAGCGCCATGTTTGACATTAAATTCTGCTGCTTTTGCCATTTCGTCGGGATCTGATCCAACAATTTGAACAGCTCGCACACCAATATCATCTGTTGACACCATACGTAATGCCGATTTATCTGTATGCCAAACATCTGAATTTGCTAAAAACATTTCTGATACAGTCATTCCAGCACCATATTTATGGCATAGGTGACGAAATGGTCTATCGCTAATTCCAGCCATTGGTGCAGCAATTAAATTATTTTTTAATTTTACCTCACCAATGCTAAGCAAATTGAGGCCGGCTATATTACGCATTTTTTCTCGAAGTTAAAAGGGGTAATGTTAAATTTTTACTTTTTTTTGCCGGTTATACGGCACCATTCGTCTTGCTCAATAACTGGATCTAACTCAAAATGCGCTTGATAAGCTAGGCAAACACTTTGTGCCTGCGATGCCAAAATGCCAGATAATCCTAATAGCCCACTTGGTTTAACCAGCTTATTTAGGTTTGGTTCGAGTTCTTTTAATGGACCGGCTAAAATATTGGCTACAATAACATCAGCTTGTAAATTATTGGGAATGTCGTTAGCAAGATAAAGCTGTAAATTATGGCTAACATTATTACGCTTAGCATTGTCACGACTAGCTTCGATAGCTTGTGGGTCGATATCGATACCAATAACTTGTTTTGCGCCTAATTTTAATGCGGCAATGGCCAAAATACCAGAACCACAACCGTAATCAATCACAATTTTATTGTTTAAATCTAGACCGTCTAACCAAGTTAAGCATAATGCTGTAGTTGGGTGGGTTCCTGTGCCAAATGCTAGACCGGGATCTAACATCACATTAACCGCATTAGGATCGGGCACATCTCGCCAACTTGGACAGATCCAAAGTCTCTTTCCAAACTGCATAGGATGAAAGTTATCCATCCATTCTCGTTCCCAATCTTTGTCTTCTAGTTGCTCAATTTTATAAGAATATTGGTCTAAATTAAGTATCGCTTTTAATTCATTAATATCTGTTTGAGCATCATACAGTCCGACTACATCGGTGTTTCCCCAAAGTTTAGTTTCACCCGGTAAAGGTTCAAAAACAGGATTATCATAAGTATCTTGAAAAGTGACTGATACAGCTCCCGATTCTTCTAGTTGTTCGCTGATTTGTTCAGCTAATTCATTAGTCGTATTAATTCTGAGTTGAATCCAAGGCATAATTTTTTCCTTTGTTGCCAAACATATTGGCTATAATAAAAACCACTAATCCAATAATTAAAGAAGGCACAATTGGGTGGAATGACAATAACTTAATATCATAACTGGCTAATAGTGTATAACTTATTGCACCAGCCAGCATTGAGCAGAGTGCTCCTGTCGCATTGGCTTTTTTCCAATATAATCCTAGTACTAAAGGCCATAAAAACACTGCTTCAAGCCCACCAAAAGCAAGTAAATTTAGCCAAATTATCATGTTAGGTGGATTCCAAGCGGCAAAAATCAGTAAAGCACCAAAAATGAAGGTAATGGTAACTGAAATACGCGTTAGAAACTTATCACTTAAATTGCTATTGGTTTTAATGCTTAAAAATAGATCTTTAATCAGAACGGATGATACTTGTAATAACTGCGCATTAATTGTTGACATGATCGCAGCTAGTGGCGCCGCTAAAAAGATCCCCGCAGCAAAAGGTGGTAATACATTAATAATTAATGTTGGTACAATTTGATCTGGTATTGTTAAATCATCAATGATTGCTCGTCCCAAGCTACCAGATAAATGCATCGTTAACATTATGATTGTGACAACAATTGTACCAATAATAATTCCCTGATGCACTGCTTTACTATCTTTATACGCCATGCAACGTACCGCGGTATGAGGTAACCCCACCACGCCAAAACAGACTAACACCCAAAATGAAGCCATAAACGGAAAATCCATAAAATGGTTTGGGCCTTGTGGTGTAAGCAGTGCTGGATCGATTTCTTGTAGTCGATGAATAATGGTTGTCATGCCGCCACCAGCATAGATAATCGCGCCAAGCAATAAAACGGCACCAATGATCATAACTAAACCTTGGAATGCATCATTTAATATACTCGCTCTAAAACCACCAAAAGCCGTATAAATAACGGTACCAATACCAAATATTAGTAATCCGCTATGGTAGGGAATACCTACTGATGATTCAAGCAGACGAGCGCCGCCAACAAATTGTACAGTCATAGCACCAATAAAGGCCACTATTAACGCGATACTTGCAAACCAAACAATGGTTTTACTTTTGTAATGCGCATAAAGCATATCGCTTAAGGTAATAGCATTATATTGACGTGCTAAAATAGCAAATTTTTTACCTAATATTCCTAATGATAACAATACGGTAGGGACTTGAATCATGGATAATAACACCCAACCTAAACCATATTTATAAGCAGCGCCAGGTCCACCAATAAACGAACTTGCGCTAATATAAGTTGCCGCAAGCGTCATGGCGAGTAAAAAGCCCCCCATCGTTCGATTACCAATAAAATAATCGGTAAATTGATTGACCTTTTTTCGCTTTATATAAGCATAAAGCGATAATGCAAATACAAAAATCAGGTAGATAACCAGTGGTAAAATAATATCGAAATGCATGGTTTGAATCACTTAGTCTGTTCTAAAGAGATATCTTTGAATTGAGATTTTACAACAATAATACATAACAAAATAAAAGCTAAAGGTGTCATTATGCAAGATAGTTCAAACCACAATGGTAAACCCCAAAAGCCTATTTTGTTGCCCACGCAATAAGCGCAAATAATCCAAGCAATGAGGTAAATAGCCGTTAACAGCAATGATAACTTAGCTTCTTTTTTAGCTTGCTTAAAGCGAGTATCCATCTTATACAAATTGCCGATAAATAAAAGGTGGCTTAGAGTAAAAGAAACCGTAAAACTTAGCAAGTATATTGCAATTTATGCAATATAATATTTTAAATATATCAATTTTAGCAATAAAAAATTTACTATATAGTGTAGTGCATATCAGTTATGAATTACTCAACTCATGGAGAGAACAATGTCAAATTACTTTAATACTCTAAATTTACGTGAAAAGTTACATCAAATTGGTCAATGCCGCTTTATGGCGCGTGACGAGTTTGCATCTGAAGCCAATTTTTTGAAAGGTAAAAAAATTGTCATAGTCGGTTGTGGTGCACAAGGTCTTAATCAAGGTCTTAATATGCGTGATTCTGGTTTAGATATTGCCTACGCTTTACGTAAAGAAGCGATTGCTGAAAAACGTGCATCGTGGAAAAAAGCGACCGAAAATGGTTTTAAAGTAGGAACTTATGAAGACTTAATTCCGACAGCTGATCTTGTTATCAATTTAACGCCAGACAAACAACATTCAGCTGTTGTCAAAGCTGTTCAACCACTGATGAAACAAGGTGCTGCACTGGGGTATTCTCATGGGTTTAACATTGTTGAGGTGGGCGAAAAGATTCGTTCGGATATTACTGTTGTTATGGTTGCCCCTAAATGCCCAGGTACCGAAGTACGTGAAGAGTATAAACGTGGCTTTGGTGTGCCAACGCTTATCGCTGTCCATCCTGAAAATGATCCTAAAGGTGAAGGTTTAGCCATTGCTAAAGCATGGGCCGCTGCAACTGGTGGTCATCGTGCGGGCGTTTTACAATCTTCATTTGTAGCCGAAGTTAAATCAGACTTAATGGGTGAACAGACTATTCTTTGTGGTATGTTACAAACGGGCTCACTACTTTGCTTTGATAAACTTGTTGCTGATGGTGTTGATCCTGCTTATGCATGTAAATTATTGCAATTTGGTTGGGAAACGATCACTGAAGCATTAAAACAAGGTGGTATAACGTTAATGATGGATCGCCTATCTAATCCTGCTAAATTACGAGCGAATGCTCTAGCTAAAGAGTTAAAAGTGATCATGACTGATCTTTATCGTAAACATATGGATGATATTATTTCAGGCGAATTCTCATCAACGATGATGAAAGATTGGGCAAATGATGATGCTAACTTATTAAAATGGCGTAAAGAAACTGGTGAAACAGCATTTGAAAAAGCTGCCGAATATCAAGGTAAGATCGACGAACAAGCTTACTTTGATCAAGGCGTTGTCATGATTGCGATGGTTAAGGCTGGTGTTGAACTTGCATTTGAAACTATGCTTGAATCTGGTATTTTAGCTGAATCAGCTTATTATGAATCACTACATGAGTTACCACTTATTGCTAATACAATAGCGCGTAAACGCCTGTATGAAATGAATGTGGTTATTTCGGATACAGCTGAATATGGTAACTATCTATTTGCTAATGCAGCAGTACCTTTATTAAAAGAAAAATTTATGCCAATGTTACAAGCGGGCGATCTTGGCAAAGCTATTCCAGAAGGTAGCGTTGACAATGCACAATTACGTGATGTAAACGAAGAAATTCGTAATCATCCAATTGAAATTATTGGTCGTAAATTACGTAGCTATATGACTGATATGAAACGCATAAATGTAGCAAGTTAATCAACTATCCTAACTAATAAAAGGTGTCAAATGACGCCTTTTATTATTTTAAAGTAAATATTCTCTATTGTTTGAATAAATGTTGACGTCATATCGACTAATATTAATCGTGTATATCAAAATCCTGTCATAGGATTGAGGATAACAGTACTACGATTTTTCACTTACAATTTACTTCAACTTTAAGAAATGCTAGTTAAAATGTAGTAACCTTTAATTGGATGATAGCGACTTAACTTATTTGGTTATATGGCATTTTTTTGTATTTTTTGGCAGCAAATAACGCTATGATATAGCCCATTTATTACTGAAATTTGAATCTTAATACTCTTTTTATTTAAAAAACTTTTAAGTTTTAGCAAGACGCTTTGGTGAGTTAGAAAGCTATTTAAAAATTTGTCGAACGCTATGCAAATAAAAAAGCATAATAATTTTATCAAAACCCACCATACAGCTAAACAATGCATTGATCGCGTTATCAATAACGGTCGATATTTAACAACCCACACTGCAGTGAATTCAAACTATTTTTCCCAACTGATCTATATTTATCTACACCATATACCTGACTGTGAACCGGTTACCTAAGGTTAGGTGATATTTACAAGATTTCTAAACTATTTATACGGCAGTGAACTTAACGAGTCGAGGAGGTCAATTATCTCGAATTTTCTAAACTACTTACAGAGTAGTGAATAAAAATACAGACTAATAGTAAAAATTACAGAGTGTTAATTAATTGTCCTATCTTGGGTAAAAATAAAATCAATGTTAAAACGTCGAACTTATTTATTACGTTAGTCACAGGTTATCAGCAATATATTATTGATTTTATTTTCTTACTGTAACCTGATTAATTGATTGATTTTTTGCTAAGAATTATAAGGCTATAAATAAATTTTAGCTTTATTACAGCTGAATAAATAAAACAAAAAATTCCCCTTTTTTTAACCCTTTTTTTTCGCCCATTTTAAAAGTTAATAAAATCAATAGATTAAAAATAGCTACAAAAAAAGGGTTTTTAAAAGCAAAAATATCATTTACCTTTATCTGAACAACGATTATAGTAGGTCGTACTCTAGTTCACTGCCGTGTAGGTAGTTTAGAAAAGCCATAAAAAAACCGCACTAGGCGGCTATTGGTTCACTGCCGTGTAGGTAGTTTAGAAAGTATTGAGTAAATTCTTTAGTGAACTGTGAATGTTCACTGCCGTGTAGGTAGTTTAGAAATTTTATTGTATTTGCAGATAACGCTAAAAAAGGTTCACTGCCGTGTAGGTAGTTTAGAAAATAGTCTGCCCACGTAGGGGGATTGCTAACAAGTTCACTGCCGTGTAGGTAGTTTAGAAAGTTTCGTCAAATATTTTTATTGTTCCGTCTTTGTTCACTGCCGTGTAGGCAGAGTTAAAAATTTTACAGAAATTTAGTTGTGATTAATATCTGGTTTACAATCATTTTATGCCTTGGATAAACCAAGGTAATCTTCTTCCTATGAATTATCTCATCATCATTTAAAATTATCTAAATCGATAATAGTCCTATCTCGCATTGATATTCTGTAAAGAAGTTTAATTAAAGCTATATGTTATGATATAAAAAAGTCGGATCGAATCGGATCAATGATCCTTAAAAAAGATCCAAGTTAGATCGTTTTGATTTTTACCCATTACTGATAAATTTTTTAAAAATTAAGCAATTAAAAAGTTTTTATTTTAATTTATTATTTATTTTTTATCTAAGTTATGTTATCTTTTTGTGCAAATTTAGTTCAACTTTAAAAAGGGTAATATCTCAATGAAATTAGCTTTTCGACCAACTGATAGTTGGCGTTGGTATTTTGATAGTGATTATGATAGCTTGATGCTTGAAGTATCGCCCGAAATGCTATTTCGTTCATGTTATCCTAGTAAAATGTTGATTCCCGATGTTTTTGGCGAGTTTCCTTTTTCTGTCAGTGATGCAACCGCTTATTATCAATTTTTTGATAGCTGTCAATTATTGAATCTTAACGATTCGCAAAAAATTGAATTGTCGATAAATGCAATTGTTGCTGCCAATTTTTTAAAGCCACAAATGCCAAAAAGTTGGTACTTTTCACAGCAAATAACGGCATATCGACCTAAAATGGCCGATATTGTTGTAGTAAATATGCAAGAAGGGGGGCAATCAGTGTTTTTAATGGTCGTTGAAGCTGGCGAAAACGCATCGCTGTGTATTATTGCTCAACCTACTTTTGGTGCTATGAATAAAACTTTCTATTTTTCAGAAGCGATTAAAGTCATGAACGATAGATTAATGCCAATTTCAACAAGTTCAATTGATGATATTCATAGTAAACATCCACTTGAGTTAGAAGCTATTTCTTAACTAATTCAATTTCAATATTACTTTTGGGGATACAGCTACAAGCTAAAATTCGATTTCCTCTTTTGATAGCAGCTTTAGTCATCGCTGTTACTTCACCACTTCTCAAAAGCACCTGACAACGTCCACAAACACCGGCACGACAAGAATAGGGCACAGCTATTTGATGTTGTTCTAATTGTTCTAAAATAGTTTGTTGATTATTGCCTTGAATTATTTGCTCATTGAGTGTGATTGTGCAAGGTTGTTGACTTTGATTAATTTGAGCTGGGAATGATTTAATATAATTTTTAGCCGGTTGTCGCTCCAGTACTTCTATCGGATCATCTAAACAGACGGTACCATGATTACGAGCAATCATATTCATACCAAAATCGATTTTACCCTCACTATCAGCTCTGAAATAGCGTAACGTTTTCAGCGGTTCATTATCGGTTGATAGTTTACTTGTTTCAACATTCATGGTTGTTACAACACATCGCGTACAGGGTTTAACAATATCAAATATAACTTGACCAATTTTAATGGTTTTCCAACCATCTTCTGCAAAGGGTAACGCATCTTTAATAATAATATTACCGCGAAATTGGCGAATATCGAGTTTTTCCGGGCATTGTTGTTGTAAATAATTAAAAGAGGATTGATTAAGTAACAGATAGGGATATCCATCAGCAAAGCTTACCGCTACATCAGAATAGTGTTTTGCACGTCGTGATAAATGGTTACCGACCCAACGTACTTGTACATCTTTTTGCAAGAACTGACTCATAAATTGATTGACACTAATTGGCGCAATATGCGAAGTAAAATGATTTCCCCATACTTGAGTAGGTTCAACATCTTGTGAAAAATCATCTAAATCAATAGCCATTGCTTGCTTAGAGGGTAATTGTAGATGAATCTTGTTATCTTCCAGTATGGTTTCGATTTTTAATAACTGTGGATATTGTCTTGCTGTAATAAAAGTCCCATCGGGTTCACTTATCATCAAAACACGATCGTATTGAAAGCCGCCTTCGGTTGTGGTGGCTTTTTTTACGGAAATACCTTTCATGGATTTGCAGGGATAAATGTATAACTGATCAACTAACATCATGATAATTGTACTTAAGATTCAATTGGTAAATTATAGCTTTATTTGCCTGCAAGTTATAGAAAATTATTCGTCAGACAACATTAGTAACATCTGATTGAGCATAATAAGTTGTTTGATTTTTTAAAGTGTCATTTTAATCAATTAAATAGATTAAAGGGTTAATTCTTGATAGCTAATAGCCATGATATAAAGGTAATTTGTGCCATTAGGGGTCATAACCGATATTTCATCATCGACCTTATGACCAATTAATGCACGGGCAACAGGGCTGTTTATTGAGATCCAATTTTTTTTCGGATCGAATTCATCGGTACCAACAATACGATAAACATGTATATCGCCGGACTCATCTTCAAGCTTTACCCAGGCCCCAAAAAATACTTTACCTTCCTGCTTAGGATCGGGATCAACAATTGTCAGTGTTTCTAAACGTTTAGTCAGAAAGCGTACGCGCCTATCAATTTCGCGTAATCTTCGCTTGCCATAAATATATTCTGCATTTTCACTGCGATCGCCAAGCGCTGCGGCATCAGAAACTGCTTGTGTCACTTGTGGTCTTTCTATTTTCCATAAATATTTCAGTTCACGATCGAGTGCCAAATAGCCCTCTCTTGTTATATAATTAGCTTTTTGCATAATAAAATTCTATTCCGTTAATCGATGATATACAGAGATACCATGATAAATAATCAAATTAGCCATATTATAGCCGGTGAACTCACGGTAAAACCAGAACAAGTTTTAGCGGCTATTCAATTATTAGATGAAGGAAGTACCGTCCCTTTTATTGCCCGTTATCGTAAAGAAGTAACGGGAGGATTAGACGATACCCAACTACGCACGCTAGACAGTCGTTTGAGTTATTTGCGAGAGCTTGAAGATCGTAAACAAACAATATTAAAATCAATCGAAGAGCAAGGTAAATTAACCACAGAATTAAGTGAAAAAATCACACAGACACTTAGCAAAACTGAGCTTGAGGACCTTTATTTACCTTATAAACCTAAGCGTCGTACCCGTGGGCAAATCGCCATTGAAGCAGGACTTGAGCCACTAGCTGATGATTTATGGCAAAGCCCACACCTTAATCCAGAAACCGAAGCGGAAAAATATATTAACAATGATAAAGGTATTGCTGATAGCAAATCAGCGCTAGATGGCGCACGCTATATTTTAATGGAACGATTTGCTGAAGATGCCGCTTTACTTGCTAAAGTTCGTCATTATTTATGGAACAATGCCCATTTAGTGTCGCAGGTTGTTGCCGGTAAAGAAGAAGACGGCGCTAAATTTCGTGATTATTTTGCGCAAAGTGAGCTTATCTCTAAAGTGCCTTCTCATCGCGCATTAGCAATGTTCCGTGGTCGTAATGAAGGTTTTTTACAACTATCATTAAATGCTGATCCTCAATTCGAAGAGCCGCCAAAAGAGAGCTATTGTGAACAGATTATTACCGAGCATTTGGGTGTTCATTTTAATGATCAACCTGCTGATAAGTGGCGAAAGGCAGTAATTAATTGGACATGGCGCATTAAAATTTTAATGCACATGGAAACTGAACTGATGACGACTTTACGTGAGCGAGCAGAAGAAGAAGCAATTAATGTTTTTGCAGCTAACTTGCATGATATGCTCATGGCTGCGCCTGCTGGTATGAAAGTCACGATGGGGATGGATCCGGGCTTACGTACTGGCGTTAAAATCGCGGTGGTTGATGCCACAGGAAAACTTGTTGCGACCGAAACAATCTATCCGCATACAGGACAGGCAGATAAAGCTGCTATGATAATTGCGGCCCTTTGTATTAAGTATCAAGTCGAATTAGTGGCGATTGGTAACGGCACGGCATCGCGTGAAACCGAACGTTTTTATCTTGATGTGCAAAAAAAATATCCCGAAGTGAAAGCGCAAAAAGTGATTGTTAGCGAAGCGGGGGCATCGGTGTATTCTGCCTCAGAATTGGCCGCGCAAGAGTTTCCGGACCTTGATGTATCATTACGCGGCGCGGTTTCGATTGCGCGTCGGTTACAAGATCCATTAGCTGAACTGGTGAAAATCGATCCTAAATCAATTGGTGTAGGACAATATCAGCATGATGTAAGTCAAACACAATTAGCCAAAAAGCTTGATGCTGTTGTCGAAGATGGGGTAAATGCGGTAGGGGTTAATTTAAATACGGCTTCTGTGATGTTACTCGCGCGCATTGCAGGGCTTAACAAAGTCATTGCCCAAAATATTGTTGATTGGCGTAATGACAATGGTCAATTTTCAGACCGCAAGCAATTGCTCAAAGTTGCAAGATTAGGGCCTAAAGCTTTTGAACAGTGTGCAGGTTTTTTACGTATCATGGATGGTAAAAATCCGCTCGATGCCTCTGCTGTGCATCCTGAAGCTTATCCGGTAGTTGAAAGGATTTTAGAAAAGAATCATAAATCCTTAAAAGAGATTCTAGGTGATAGCAGTTATCTTAAATCATTGAAAGCGGTTGATTATGTCGATGATCATTTTGGTGTGCCAACAGTCACAGATATCATCAAAGAGCTTGATAAACCCGGACGTGATCCAAGACCTGAATTTAAAACTGCCCAGTTTGCTGATAATATCGAAACAATGGAAGATTTAAAAATAGGCATGATTATGGAAGGTGCGGTAACAAATGTTACCAATTTTGGTGCATTTGTTGATATTGGTGTACATCAAGATGGTTTAGTGCATATTTCAGCTCTTTCAGATAAATTTGTAGAAGATCCGCGATCGATTGTCAAAGCTGGCGATATTGTAAAAGTTAAAGTGGTTGAAGTCGATATTCCACGTAAACGTATTGCATTAACCATGCGTTTAGATGATGCGGTGACCACTAAAGCCGAAGTAAATAAAAGCCAGCATCGTAGCAATCACGTGCAAAAAAATCACAATGCACCTTCAAGCACCAATAGTGCAATGGGTAATGCGTTTGCTGCTGCTTTTAAAAAAGGAAAATAATAACTTTTTTATCTGCTTTAATTTATTTTAGCGAATTAAAAGGGTGATGATTTGTCATCCTTTTATTCAATCTATTTGATATTATTTTCATTTTTATCGTTTGTAGAAATCACTTTGAAATCTATTTTTTTTGGTATAGAATTGCACAAATTATATTCTATTTTGGACGAATAAATTTAACAAGTTTACATTTTTTGCTCCAAATAGACGTTTAATTTTATACTCGGGTATAACCAACATATTCTTTTCTTTAATTAGCTTTTCTTTTGTATTTTTTTAATGTCATTATTTTAGTTTTAAATGCAACATAGGAATGGATTTTAAAAAAATAGTTACTATTTTTGCATCTAGCAATAATTTCAAAACGACATCTCTTTATATTTAGATGCATAAAGTTGGTATAAACATTAACAAAAAGTAATAATCGATAACTGCTAAAAAGTTCACAATTTTTTTATCAAATGATAATTAATTTGTTCGTTCAAACTTCAACTCAATAATCTTGCTCAGCACTTTGGATAAGTTAATGAATAGAGGCTTAGAAATGAATAACATTATATATTATATAAAGAAAGTGTGTTTTGTTCGATTTAAATTAAACATTATAGTTTTATTTATATTGTTATTTTACAGTCGTATAACAATAGCAAATTACTCTATTATAACGGTAAATTATATCCATGGTAATCCTCCTGATATTCTTGCAAGTGCGGATACTAAAGTTTTAAACGGAATTAAAATCAAATTAAAATTAGATGATCTCGATCCAGTCGTTATTTCGCCGGGTAGTGCAAATAAGATTTCTGTTGCTTACAATACTTCACCTAGCCTTTATTCATTTGATGTCGATATTTCGAGTTTAAATGATAGTGATATTATTGATGTGGACGGGGATAAATTGTCGAGTATTGATAGTTTCGTCATTCAATCGATTAATGCTCAATGGCTTGACCAAAACAATAACATTATTGCTTCTGATTCTACAGCCCCCCTTGGTCGTGATGTATGCACGTCATCTACGGCTAATGCAAATTTATCGGTGAAGGTGACCATTACATTTATTGCTAAAACCCAATACGGTATTCCTGACACTTCAAAACCAAGAGAAGTGTCTAAAACATTTAAAGTAAGTGCTGATGATGGTATCTGTTACATCAGACCTGGCGTACTGGCATTGATTACAAACAATGGTTGGAGTGAAGGGAATAACTATGCTTCTTATGGCGCGGATACAATAAGTGTTGATCCTTCTTATAACAGTGATCAATTTACCTTTCATCAAGGCTTCAAGGCAACAGCAACAGATTTAAATGGAAACCATTTTCCAACTTATGGTTTTCCAGAGGCTCGTTTCAGAATTGTACCAGTCAATCCCATATCGGATTATAGTTATACCTTGGTCAAAAATCCCAATAGTTCATTAGTAAATACTGCTCGATCTTCAAGCGCTGATTCTAAAAGTGAATTTAAATTTACCAATAATGCACCTAAAAAAGGTGATAAATTTATAATATTAGTCACGAATAATCGGACGTTAGCCCAATTTTATTATACTTTTTCTATCAATCATTGGTTATATTTCTTGAATAACATACCTGGTAATTGGTCAAACTCCAATAAATTATGTCAACAAAATAATGATAGATTGCCAACACGAGCTGAGATCTCGAATTCTCCTTTATCTTACATTCCAACAACTAACGATAGTTATTATATAAAAGGCAATGGGTACAGAAGAGCAATCGGTGAAGGGTTAACGCCAGAATGGGGTAAAGTCTACTTCTATGCACCTTTAGATATTATTGGTCGAGATATGATGTCTGGATTGCCAAATTTAAAAAATTTAATCTACTATAAATTCTATTTCACAAATGAACAATCATCAGTAAAAGATGTATTGGGTAATAACAGATATTATAGTGTAGGGATAGTTGAGGGTAATGTTATTGTTGAACCTGGTTTGGCATATACTGCATGTGTTAAATATTAATCTGATGAACGTCATAATTTATCAAATCAAAAAGTTTATATTAGACATTAGAAGGTATTTTTATGATAAAAAAGAGATCGATAATGTATGTGATTAATAATATGTTTAAGTTTGATTCCAATATTATCCCAAAAAAACAAATGTTTTTTACATTACTTTTTACGATAGTAGTTTTTAATCTTTTTTTTAATATGCAAGAGGTTAAAGCATTATCTTCAACCGAGGTGAATGTGATTAAAAAAAATATCACTTATTCCCAACAAGTGATGAAAATAGGTTGTTTTTATTCGGATATAATCTATTTGCCTTTATCCGAAAATCAAAAGACAACATTAAATCAAGTTGACCTTGATGAAAGTGATATCGTTAAAAATACTTGCTTTGATAATAAACACGATATTTGTTGTCATTTTTCTGAGCCAATTACATTTTTTACCTCATCAGCAGCAATAACTGAAGTAGGACAGAAGTATCAAACTAGGATGTTTGAACTTAATCATTTTGACCTCAACCGTATGTGCCGTTTACACACCACTGTAAACCTGCATTAAATACAATATTTGAGTTATATAAGAAAAGTTATCACAATTATCAGATACAATATTCAACCTTAAGTTGATAATTGTCACTGTATAAAATATAAGTATTTTTCTTAAAAAATATAAAAAGTTTGATTATTACTCAATTCATTGTTACTTAACGTTGAATTTATTGTGATAAGACAGGTAAAAGATATTGTAATCCAGTAGCGAATGGGCCTTGGCAATGTCGATGAATAATAACTTTATCTCAACGATTTGAGTTCTGCCAATATTCTGTACACATCCTCGATGTATAACGTAAAGTTGTTGGTACCGATTGAGCATTTTGTTTAGTGATGAATAATGGCGGAAACAGATTGGGGAGGTTTTAATTAAAGGAATTTTATCTTTTTTTGCCCATTATCAATCTTACAAATAGACGCTGGGAAGCGTAATATTATGTAAACCATTATTTTTTAATTGCATGGCAAAAAGTTCGACTTGATCTTGCGTGGCGGGTTTCCAAGTTTTGGCTATGCCGTGTACCCCATGATTATGAAAGGCATTTATTCTAATTTTGATATTCGGATCGATATCCATTAAAAATTGTGCAAGATGCGTGGCATTATGTTGTAAGTCAGTATGCTCAGGAATGATTAAAAATCTCACTTCGTAGAGTTTGTTGATTTTCGCCAGGTAGGCGATAGTTTGTTTTACTCGATGGTTATCTCGACCGGTTAGTTTTTTATGTATTTGGCTGTCCCAAGCTTTCAGATCAATCATTGCTCCATCAAGTACAGGTTGTACTTTTTGCCAGCCAGATTGTGACAAATAACCATTGCTGTCTATAAAACAGGTTAAGTGTTTTAAATTTTGGTCTTGTTTAATAGCACTAAAAAGTTTTGTAATGAAAGGGAGTTGCATAGTGGCTTCACCACCACTAACGGTAATTCCTGTTAAAAAAGGTTGGTATTTTCGAATTGTTTGCAAAATATCTTCAACACTGTAACGGTAAGTCATGGGTGTTGAACTATGGCTACAGGTGTTTATGCAGGTATCACATTGCTGGCAAGCTGATGTTTGCCAAATAACTTTATTATCAACTAGGCTCAAAGCTTGATGAGGGCAACTAGATACGCAACTACCACAATCACTACACAAGGATATGGTGTAAGGATTGTGGCAGTTTAAACACTTAAAATTACAGCCTTGTAAAAAGATGACCAAGCGATTGCCTGGTCCATCAACACAAGAAAAGGGTAACAGTTTATTAACGATTGCCCATGATTTGTTCATGACTAATCACCCGAGGTGTACGACATAGATAACTGTTATTAACAGTATCTTGTGCAGCTTCACTACCTAAAAAAGTAGTATTGATACGAGAACCTTCTTGTTTATACTTTTTGATATCTGATAATCTCACCATATAACCCGTTACACGAACTAAATCATTACCACTTATATTAGCGGTAAATTCTCTAAAACCAAATTTGAATGCCGCTTTGCAAATTTGTACTAAGGCTAATGGATTATTTTTAATCGTTTCATCAATCGTTAAAATATCGCTGATACCTGACGCATAATATTTATGGTGTTTAAACAGCGCCATAATGTGGGTGACCGGATCCGGTTCATGCCCATAAGGGATACGTAATCCCGGTGTTGCTCCTCTATCAGTACTAATACCGGACTGTGCATGTAACATGGCTTTACCATGCCATGCATGCTTAATTTCATGACTATCAACAAAGTCGGCTAGTTGTTTAGAAATGGTGGTAGCTAGCTCATTGGCATCTTCATCGACACCGTAGCGACCGGCTAAGTTAGATTTCTCTTGTAGAATATTCACCGCTTCAGCCATGGCATAGACCCCAAACATAGGCGCAAAACGATTGGCATCAATCAATCCTTCTTTTACCAAAAAGCTATTTTGAAAGAAGTTAGATTTTTCATATAAAAATGCGGAGCGGGCTTTGATTAAATTCAGCTGTAATTGACAGTAGAAAGGTAGGGTATTTTGCAAAAAGTCGACAATATTTTTACTGCGTAGTGCAACTTCCTTTAAATTGATTCTTGAAAGGGTACTACCGCCACCCGCAACAGGTAAAGAATTATAACAGCTTACAACTCCATAGCCTTTTTCATCAAAATCTTTTTTAATCATCATATTATTTGCAATATGTGGTTTGGCTGTTTGGCAAATATTTTCAATGGCTGTATTTAGTAAAGATTCGGGTGTGATACTTTCGTCATAAATAAACGTTAAATTAGGGGCGACTTGTTTAAGTTCGCGATCAACACGTAAAATAGTTCGACTAATAACATTGTCGGTCGGCCCAATGTTGGCATGCATAAACGCATCAGGTAAATTGCGATCCAGCATAATCCAAAAACGTTTTAATCGCGGGTAAAGATCGGCTTCTGTTAAATTGCCAACATAAGGAAGGAGCACTTGGTCTAAACAACCTAAATAAACGGGCATGCCGGTAACAGAAGGAACATGATGATAAGCAATTGTCAGCATATTTAATGCATCATCAAAACTTTTTGCCGGCTCAAGTTCTAAATATTCTGATCCTTGCTTAAGAAATTTTTCATAATCAGGTAATACATATCGCGGCTTGTATGGGGCATGACCTTCATACATATCACAAATTACACGTTCATCTAAAGCTTGTTTAGTCTCACTATCCAAATCAACATAAGGTAAATTATTTTCGGCGGCTAAAGCGAGTAAGTTAGATTTTTGTTTTGGTGACAAATTGGGATCTGTCACTATGTTATAACAATTTTGTTGAAATTCAGTCATGTCCATTATCACCTCGACACTTAAAGTAAGTAGAGCAATCTTATGTTAATATTGAATTTTGTTGCTAGCTAGCTAAAAATATTAATACTTTTATGCTTAATGGTTTTTGACTAAACTTAACAACAAAATTTTTACCGTATTAATTATTGTTTATTTATCCGTAATGAATGGTTTAGGTTCATAATCGGATGCATTAATAGGCGAATGTGCCTCAAAATATTGTTTTACTGCATCGGCATCTCGATATCCAGTATCAACATAAGTTGGTAAAGTATTTGTCACCGGATAGCCATCTCCACCCGCAGCTAAAAAGTCGAGTGTGGTAATTCGATAAGATTTTTGTAAATCTATTGGTTCATCTTTAATTTTTACATTATCGATACTGTCACCAGTGCGTGTTAAACTAATATTTTTTAAATGAGTAAAGCCACCTGAACCCGGTTTTTTACTTAATGCGACTTTCAAATAATCAAGTAATTGTTTGCCGGTTAATTCAAAATAAACAACGCTATTACCAAATGGCTCAACTTTTAAAATATCGCGATAAGTAATATCGCCTTCAATGAGTGAATCACGAATCATACCACCAGACATGATGCCTATATCAGCATTGGTTTTTTCAATAAATGCACTTAATAAGAGTTGCCCCATATTACTTTGTTGATATCTAACAACACTACGGTCACCTTCTAATCGGCCGGTGAGTTCACCTGTTTTAATCAATAATTGTTGTTTACCTTGTTCTTGATAAGGTTGTAAGGTTTCTAATAACTTTTTATCTTGTGGTATCTCTTTAGTGTAATATTCGAGTCGTTTAGTATCATTACCATTATCCACTTCTTTTTTTAGATTGATTGGGATTAATTGGTAATTTTGTAGGGTTATTTTGCCATTTAAAAAGATAAAATCTGCACGACCAACGTATTTGCCCCATTCATGAGCTTGAACAATCCAAGTACCATTTTGTTGATCTGGTGCACAAGGCGTGCCGGGTACATACTCAGTAATACGTTTATTTGGGCTGGCCATGCAAACAGGATTTTGAGAGTGCCCACCTACTATCATATTCAATTCACCAGTTGGTAAACCTCTGGCTAATTCAACATCGCCTGGTGCCATTGAACCATGTTCACCATTTTCGTAATGCCCCATGTGGGTGACGGCTATTATCATATCGGGGCGTTCAGTTTGTTTTATTTGAGTAATAACTTTTTGCGCTTCGGGTAGAGTTTTACGAAATTCGATACCATCAGTATTTTTAGGTGAAGCAAGCGTGATAGTATCGTCAGTTGTTAAGCCAAAAACCGCTATTTTAATACCGTTCAAATCAAACATTTTATAGGCATCAAAGACTCGATTATCTGTATCTTTGAAATAAGTATTAGCTGATAGAAAAGGGAAGTGCGCTAGTTTTTGCTGTTCACGAATAATCGTGAGTGGGTGATCAAATTCATGATTACCAACAGCCATTGCATCGTAACCAATCTCGTTCATACCAATAAAATCGGGCTTAGCTTGTTGTACATCAGATTCAGGAACACCTGTATTAATATCACCACCTGATAGTAGCAGTAATTTACCACCTTTATCTGCTACTTCTTTACGAATTTCATCAACCACCGTTTTTTGGGCGGCAAGTCCATATTCACCAATATCATTTTGCCAAAAGCGGCCATGATGATCGTTGGTATGTAAAATAGTAAATTGATAAGTTTTATTTTTTTCCCAATTAGGTCCAATTGGTTGTTTAGTTGCCACAACAGCAATTGCATTAACCGAAAATAAGCCTAAAACAATCAGCAGTGATAGTTTTTTATTTAATTTTAAATACTTCATGGTGTCTCCTAAATCCTGATGCAAAACGCCTATTCAGTTATTACTTTAAAAATAAGCTGAGGTTGCTTAGCGCTATCACTAATAGTGATATTGTCATAAAGCTTTTGCTTAATGGCATCTAACTTGTCTGTATTAGCATGAATAGTGAGTAGCGCTTCACCTTCGGCAACTTTATCACCTACTTTTTTATGTAATACAATGCCTACAGCTGGATCGATAATATCCTCTTTAGTTGCACGGCCTGCACCTAATTGCATAGCAATAATCCCAATTTGATCTGCAATAATTCTTGAAACATAACCCGATTTTAATGCAGGTAGGGCGATTTGATAAGGCGCGCTAGCGAGTTTTTCTGGGTGATCAACAACCGAACTATCGCCGCCTTGTGCTTCAATCAAATCTTTGAATTTTTGGATAGCTTTGCCATTTTCGATGACCTCTTGCAGTTTTTCTCGCGCTTCTTCTAATGTTTTAGCTTTATTAGCAAGAACAACCATTTGGCTACCAAGCGTTAAGACCAATTCGGTTAAATCAGCAGGACCATGCCCTTTTAAGGTATCAATGGCTTCTTTGACTTCAAGGGCATTACCAATAGCAAAACCTAGCGGCTGTGACATATCCGAGATAATTGCCATGGTTCTACGGCCAATTTGATTACCAATATTCACCATTTCGTGTGCTAATTTTTCAGAGTCTTCCATGGTTTTCATTAATGCACCATCACCCGTTTTGACATCAAGCACAATGGCATCGGCACCGGCGGCTAGTTTTTTACTCATAATTGAACTAGCAATCAACGGAATAGAACCGACTGTTCCTGTTACATCGCGTAGTGAATACAATTTTTTATCTGCTGGTGTTAGGTTGCCTGATTGCCCAATTACCGCAACGCCTTTTTGATTTACTTGGTCAATAAATTCTTGTTTACCTAATTCAATTTTAAATCCTGGAATGGATTCAAATTTGTCATTGGTTCCACCTGTGTGACCAAGGCCACGCCCTGACATTTTGGCAACAGGAATATCTAATGCCGCAACTAAAGGCGCTAAAACTAGAGTTGTCGTATCACCAACGCCGCCAGTTGAATGTTTATCGACTTTTATACCTTTAATCGAAGATAAATCAACCGTATCACCAGAGTGCATCATTGCGCTAGTTAAATCGGCACACTCTTTTGATGTCATTCCTTGAAAATAGATCGCCATTAATAGTGCGCTAACTTGATAGTCAGGAATGGTGCCATTAGTATAGTTGGTGATAAAAAATTGGATTTCTTCAGTTGTAAGGGGATGACCGTCACGCTTTTTTTCAATAATATCTACAAATCTCATTAAATTTCTCTCTTAATATCAATAAATCAAGTTAGTGTGTTTGAATTTATATAAAGTGAGTCACTTTATATTTGTCGAATAGTGTCGACCTAATTAACATAACTTTAATAATACCTAGATTATTAAAATTATTTTATTATCAATCTTATTAACTAAATAAGATTTAATCTAAATCACTCGGTGAAAAAGACCAAGGTAATAATTCACCTACTGTGGTTTCCTGAATTTTTCCATGCATATTAGTTAATATAACGGGCATATCTTTAGCACAAAATTCGCTAATCACTTGGCGACAAGCACCGCAAGGTGAAATAGGACCATCTGTATCACCAATAACCACTAATTTTTTAAATTTGCGTTTACCTTCCGACACAGCCTTAAAAATGGCGGTGCGTTCAGCGCAGTTAGCTAATCCATAAGAAGCGTTTTCAATATTACAACCTAAAATTGCTTCGTCATCTTCGGTGATAAGTACTGCACCGACCTGAAATTTAGAATAAGGAACATAGGCTTTTGAACGAGCGGTTTTAGCAAGTTCAATCAATTTTTCAATTTTCATGGTGTTAGTCCTTTTTAGTTTCAATTGTACTATTTATTTGGGAGTGATTTTTTGCCGGTGATTGTAAGTCTAGTTGATATACACCAAAGCCTAAATTGTCTTTATCGATAAATTTTATTGGATAAAGCGAATTGTGTTCAATATACGCTTTGGCTTCGTTACTTGGTGAAGACTCAAAGCGGATATCTAATTTTGTTTGACTCGATATTGGCGCTATTTGCCAATTATTATCGGTGGTAACATTTACCACGCCTTTTTCTTTTGTGGTATTCGTAATATATGCAGATAGAATGACTCTTAAATCGTCGGGCGAATTGAATTTAACATTCTTACCGCCGGTACCTGGAAAATTACCGGTATAAGCCCGATAATTATTAGTCGCTATTAAAAATGGCTGTTTAACATCAATTGGTTTTTGCTGATAAGTGAGATTTTTAATACGTTCAGCATTGGCATTGATCAATTGGCAATTGCCATCGTAACGTGCGGGTTGTGTTACATCTATTTCATAATTCACGCCATCAATGGTATCAAAATTATAAGTTCTAAAGTGCTCCCAATTGATTAAGTATTGCGGTTTATCAGACTGTATGTCAATTTGATTATAAACACCCGCTGAACATTCCAGCCACTCTTTGACATCTTGACCAGTAATTTTTACCGCAGATAAAATATTCGGATACAAGTAAATATCGGCTGCATTTCTAAACGTGAGATCACCTTGTTTTACATCCACATAAGCTGAAGGATCATTTTTTCGACCACCGGCTTTAAAGGGTGCAATTGCTGATAAAATTGGTAAGCCATCCAGATCAGGATCGCCTTGAACAAACTGTTTTACGTAAGCTATTTGCGCATCACTAATGATTTGTAATGCAGATGTATCTTCCACTAATGCTAAATAACTATTGATATCGGTTGATACTTTACCAATTGGTTTGCTGACAAATTCACGGGTAGCTTGGTGATCTTGTTTTAATACTTTAGTAATATTTTGGTCGGCCTCAACCAGTGCTTTTTTATTTTTGATGTCATAGATTGGCCTAGCTTCGGATTTTCCTGAAGTGACCTGCCAATGATCCTTATTGCCATCGAGTACTAAATCAACGACACCTAAATGACTCCCCCATTGACCAGGCATGACCGCTGGAACATGGTTGATATTGCCTGTTTTAATATCGGTATTAGGTAAGGATTTAAAATCGTCACCCGGGAAAACACCATGCGAATGACCAAACATAATGGCATTGATACCTTCGACTTGACTTAAATAATAAACAGAATTTTCGGCTAAGGCTTTATACGGGTCTGCTGACACACCAGAATGTGCAATAGCTATAATGACATTTGCTCCTTGCTGTTTCATCTCTGGCACTAAGTGTTTAGCGGTTTCGGTAATATCTTTTACAACCACCTTGCCTTCTAAATTCAGTTTGTCCCATTGCATGATTTGCGGTGGGACAAAGCCGATATAACCAATTTTGATTGTATGCTTATGACCATCAGTATCAATTACCGGGGTATCAACAATAATGTAGGGTTTGAAAAAAGGCTTATTGGTTTTTGCATCATATACATTCGCATTTACATAAGGAAATTTAGCACCCGATAGGCTTTTTTGCAAAAAGTCTAAACCAAAATTAAACTCGTGATTGCCGATATTACCAACTGTGTAGTTAAGGGTGTTTAATGCTTTATATACTGGGTGGATTTCACCTTGTTTGAGCCCTTTATTTTTAGCATAATCGGCCATTGGGCTACCTTGAATAAGATCACCATTGTCAACCAAAACACTATTTTTGACTTCTTGTCTTGCTTGATGAATTAAATTAGCGGTTTTTACTAACCCAAAAGTATCAATATATTGATCTTTGAAGTAATCGTAATTCATCATATTGCCGTGAAGATCACTTGTTTCGATAATTCTTAAATCAACTGTTGCTGCATGAAGTGAGCCAGAAATTAATAGAGTTAAAAGGGGGAGTGTTATTTTGTATTTTTTCATGTGAATCTCCTATTGCTCTGGCATTGTTATCCGTTAACTTGTTTTGAATAATAATTTTTGGTACTGAGTAAATCTTGCAACGATTGCAGGATGATATTTTGTATCCGCAATGGCCTGTTTCAGGTCCTGTTTATCGGCTAGTGTAAAGCAAGATAAAACATAATCGGTTAATTGTGTTTTAATTGAATCTTCAATAAAAGCGGCATCAATACCACATAGGGTGATATCGAGTAATTCTAATCTTGAAAAATGAAATATTGATTGGGCAAGTTGATATTCCTTCTCAATATCAGTGCCAAAAATGCCTGCATCATCGGTATTGAGTGTTATACGAACGCCATTTTCGTACAGTTGTCGTATTGGGTGATTGTGAAGGTCACCTTGTAATTCATTGACTAAAATGCGATTACTGGTTAATGCTATTTCTAACGTAACGTTTTTAGCCACTAATTGTTGTATTAAATTTTGATCTTCAATGGCGCGAATACCGTGCCCAATGCGGCTAGCTCCATGTTTAAGTGCATTAATGATACTTTCAGCCGATTCAATTTCGCCAGCGTGATAAGATTTTTTTAAGTTTAATTTTGATGCAAGCTGATGAGCTTCTTCAAAATCATCAAAATGTCCTGCTTTTTCATTACCAGCAATATTAAATCCCGTGATAAATGGATGAGGATTCCTTTCGATAAAACGCAACGTATCATAAACTAGTTTAGCGCCAAGATGTCTTACACCAATAACATGGTATCGTACCGTGATATTAAATTGTTTTTGTACATCAATAATGGCGTTATCCATTTGTTGTAATGTTTGATGAAATTTATCTTGATCCCAAATGATGTTACCCGCATTTTCTGTTGCGCAGATGTGATAAGGCGAAAGAAAGAGTTCGCAATAAATTAATCCCTGTTTAGCGTTTCGATAAAGAAAATCATAGGTAATCAGGTAATAATCTTCGGGCGTTTTTACAAAATTGGAAACAGTATCATAAGTCTGAATAAACTGAACAAAATCAGTTTCGTCATAGCGGTATCGTCCGTAAGGGTAAGCATCTTTATCATATTCGCCAGATGAATAACATAATGATGGGGAAAATGGCATATGATTTTTATCGGCTAACGTTTTAGCCATTAGAGGCGTTATGCTACCTTCTACGTGTTCATGTAATATTACTTTTGGAACTATTAGCTTATTCATCGAGTCTTTATCTTGTTAACTAAGCGTGTTGAGCGCTGAAATCATGATTAATAAGTGTTTTAAAACATTGTCGTGAATCTTAAGTTATCTACGTTGTTTGCTTTATTCTACCTTGATAAGGATCAACATTTCCATACATTTTATGTGACTTCTTGATAATTTTGTGAGGTAGTCAATCGTTTATGAGTCATTAATAGGCAACTAATTGATTTGTTGCCTTAATATAGTGTAGACCGAATGTTAACAATCAAGTTATCATTAAACTGTTTTTTATTTAATAAAGGTAATATTTAGCATTTCTACTTAATTTACCATCAATTATTAACAAAATGATAACTTAATTGTTAGTGTATTAATTTAACTTACTGTTTTAGCTGTTGTTAATTTACTTGTATCGTTTTTAAATATTAATAAAAAGATAATAGCAAGAATTAATGAGTAACCAGCAAAAATAAGCCAGATGGTACGCCAATCAATAATGCCACCTGTAGTGTAATGATCAACAACAATGCCGCTGATAGTTGAACCTAAATAAGCACCAAGACCATTAGTCATAATCATAAACAGACCTTGTGCACTATTACGAATCGTTGGTGAAACGGATTTTTCAACATACATTGATCCTGAAATATTATAAAAATCAAATGCACAACCATAAACAATCATTGATAATAGCAATAGTACAAAACCAGCTGGAGAAGGATCACCATAAGCAAATAAGCCAAAGCGTAGCACCCATGCCAACATACTGATTAACATCACATATTTAATACCTAAACGTTTCATAAAAAATGGGACAAATAGGATAAATACAACTTCCGAAATTTGCGAAATGGAAAGTAATACTGATGGGTATTGTACCACTAAGCTATCGGAATATTGTGGGATCTCGGCAAATGAACGTAAGAAAGGGTTACCAAACGTATTGGTGATTTGTAAAATACCACCAAGTAATACAGCAAATATGAAAAATATTGCCATTCTTGGTTGTTTAAATAGTACAAATGCATCTAATCCTAAAGAACTGACCAATGATTTTTCTTTACTGTCATTTTTAGTTGTTGCGCTGACAGGTAAACTTAGTGAATACAGGCTAAGTAAAATAGAGCTACCTGCTGCTATATAAAGTTGCATGTTGCTCAGTTCTAATTTTAAAAAGCTCACTAACCACATCGCCACAATAAAACCAATGGTACCGAATATTCGGATACTAGGGAATTGGCTGATAACATCAAGGTTTTTTGATTCTAAACAAGAGTACGAAATTGAGTTTGAGATTGCTATTGTAGGCATAAACGCTAGACAATGAATTAGCATGACTGCCACCATCATAAATGGAGATGTGATTGATGCAGCAATAAATAGTGTAATTGCACCAATTAAATGACAAAGCATAAATAGGCGATTAGCCGGTATCCATCTGTCTGCTACTACACCGAGTAAGCCAGGCATAAATAAAGAAGCGATCCCCATTGTGCCGTAAACTGAGCCTACAGTTGTGCCACTAAATTTTAGTGTCTCCATCATATAAGAACCTAGGGTAATAAGCCAGCTACCCCAGATGAAAAATTGTAAGAAAAATATAACTTTAAGTTGTACCTTGATATTCATTTCGATTCCTTATTAAACGAGATCTTTTATACCCTATTGTTAAAACTAATGAATAAATTTTAAATATTACGTCTGATAAGTATTCAACTTTCAGACAATTAACTTATGCAGTTTATTAACTTAAAACAGCTTGGTAATGAAGTTTTACTCAGTTAGTTCACTGCCAGCACTGTTTATTACATAAATTATTGATCAAAAAAAATGGCAGAAATTCTGCCATTAATTTAATTTGAATTCAGTAATACCGACTCTAAAGCAACAGTGATCATCTCTTTAAAGCCTAGCTGTCGTTGTTCTGCCGACATAGCTTCACCTTTACGGATATGATCTGATACTGTACAAATCGCTAAGGCTTTGGCGCCATATTCGGCTGCGACACCATAAATGCCTGCCGCTTCCATTTCAACACCTAAAATGTTGTATTTTTCCATTACATCAAACATTTCAGCATCAACGCTGTAAAATAAATCTGCTGAAAATAAGTTGCCGATTTTAACATTGACACCTAATTTTTTTGCTGCATTAACCGCATGGCAAGTCAGATCGAAATCAGCAATTGCCGCAAAATCATTGTCTTTAAAACGTTGACGATTTACTTTTGAATCAGTACACGCGCCCATGCCTACAATCACATCACCGACATTAACATCAGGGCTAATTGCACCGCATGAACCGATTCGGATAATATTTTTTACACCATAAAACTTAATGAGTTCTGTTGCGTAAATTGAACATGATGGAATACCCATTCCATGCCCCATAACCGAAACTTTTTTACCTTTATAGTAGCCGGTAAAACCTAGCATAGATCTGACATTCGTCACTTCTTTTGCATTTTCTAAAAATGTTTCTGCAATAAATTTTGCCCGAAGTGGATCGCCTGGCATTAAAACTGTTTCGGCAAAAGCATTATCATCAGCATTAATATGTGGGGTAGACATCAAAATCTCCTGAATATCTTTTTCTAAAAAATTGTCCTACTTTAAATAAAATGGTTACTTCTTAATAAATGATTGACCATAATCCATTGGTGACAAATCAAAATAGTCCGCAACACTTTGCCCGATGTCAGCAAAAGTTTTACGATGACCTAATGAACCAACCGGAACACTATCACCATAAACTAAAACAGGTATGTGCTCACGAGTATGATCTGTTCCGGCCCAAGTTGGATCGCAACCATGGTCGGCACTAATAATGAGTAGGTCGCCCGGTTGGATTAAGGCTAACATTTCAGGCAGTCTACTATCGAAATATTCAAGTGCTGCGGCGTAACCAGCAATATCTCGGCGATGACCGTATGACGAGTCAAAGTCAACAAAGTTTGTAAACACGATAGTGTTATCTTTGGCTTGTTTGATCTCTTCTAATGATGCATTAAATAATGCTTCAATGCCTGTTGCTTTAACTTTTTTAGTGATGCCAACCTCTGCATAAATATCGGCAATTTTACCGATAGATACTACAGTACCGTGTTTTTCATCAACCAGTTTTTTGATCATCGTTGGTGATGGTGGTTCAACCGCTAAGTCATGGCGATTACCTGTACGAACAAATTCACCCGCTTTTTTACCAATGAACGGGCGAGCTATAACACGTCCAATGTTGTAATCACCTTTATTAAGTTCATCACGTGCGATTTCGCATATTTCATAAAGTCTATCTAAACCAAAGGTCTCTTCATGACAAGCGATTTGAAAGACTGAATCAGCAGAGGTATAGAAAATCGGTTTTCCGCTAGTCATGTGTTCTTCACCTAGTTCATCAAGAATGACCGTACCTGATGAGTGACAGTTACCTAAATAACCCGGAAGTTTAGCTCGCGCGACAATTTTATCTAACAATTCTTGAGGAAAACTATTTGTAGTGTTAGTGAAATAGCCCCAATCAAATAATACAGGCACACCGGCAATTTCCCAATGTCCTGACGGAGTATCTTTACCGGAAGAAATTTCGCTAGCATAACCATAAGCACCAATGATGTTACCTTCAGTCTTCATGCCTTTTGGATAACTTCCAGTTGATTCGTATGCAGCTTCAATTAACCCTAATTTAGCTAAGTTTGGTAATTTTAGTGGACCTTTGCGACCGTGATCTGCTTTACCTAATGCACAAGCTTCGGCAATATGACCTAGTGTATTAGCACCTTCATCCCCATATTTTTTTGCATCCTCTGCACCACCGATTCCAAAGGAATCAAGGATCATAATAAAAACTCTTTTCATAATTTCCTCTGACTTCTAATAAACTTAACTATACTACAATATAAGGAATAACAGTCCCTAAAACCGTGATCATGTGCTCATTTATTAAGTATATAAATATGATTTAAATCATTATAGCTATGTTTCAATAGTTCAAGCTAGAATTTTACTACGATTTATAAAAAGATCGCTAGCTCGTTATAATACATGATAAATGAAAACAAAAAAGATCAAACCATCAGTTTAGTCGATTATTTATTCAAAATTGGTCTGTTATTTTTATTTTTTTTAGTCGGTAGGTAACTGAGCACAACTCGTTTTAATCGCACTATAACGTATTGAATATATTTTACTTTAATTCGCTTATTTATCAGCGTTTGAATAATTAATAAAACATCATTTATCGTTGTGGTAAAATAGCCATATTTATGCAAAATATAATGCATTACAGCATGCTTGCTGATATTTGAGTGCTGATCTTATTTCGAATAAAAGCGTAAATAGACTAAAAATCTTAAAGTTAATTAAATAAGAAAAACGCTTTTAATTCGATTATGATGCATGTTAATTTTAATTAGCACATCTCTTTTATAAAGAGATTAAAGGTAGTGAGTGATGAAACAAAAAATTCCTAATACCTTTGGGCTGGCGGTTTATGCTCGAAGTGTCGTTACCGTTTCAACCGTTGAGCAATTACAACAAGTTTGGGATCAAAATCAAGAAAAGCAGCCGATTATGATCATCGGTGAAGGGAGTAATACATTATTTACTGCTGATTTTGACGGTATTGTGGTCGTCAATCGTATTAAAGGCATCACGATTACTGAAACTCAAGAGTATTGGCTTTTAAACGTTGGTGCTGGTGAAATCTGGCATGATTTGGTGTCAACGACGGTAGAAAAACAGTTAGCAGGATTAGAAAATCTTGCTTTAATTCCTGGCTGTGTTGGATCGGCGCCAATCCAAAATATTGGCGCTTATGGCATTGAGTTTCAAAAAGTGGCTGATTATGTGCAGTTACTTGAACTTGCAACCGGTAAAATTATTACTGTTACTGATGGTCAATATGGTTATCGTGAAAGTATTTTTAAGAGCCGTTATAGCAATGGCTATGCTGTTATATATGTAGGCATTAAATTATCAAAACAGTGGCAACCAGTATTAACTTATGGTGAATTAAAAAACTTTGATCCACAAACGGTCACCTCCAAAATAATTTTTGATAAAGTTTGTGAAATTCGACGCAGCAAATTACCTGATCCTAAAATTTTAGGCAATGGCGGTAGTTTTTTTAAAAATCCGGTTGTCGATAAAATTGTTGCCGATAAATTACTTGAAATTTACCCAGCAATGCCTATATATCCTCAAGTTGACAATCAAGTCAAATTAGCCGCTGGATGGTTAATCGATCAATGTGGTCTAAAAGGCTTTCAAATTGGTGGAGCGGCTGTACACCAACAACAGGCATTAGTATTGGTCAATAAAAATAATGCAACAGCGCAAGATGTTGTAGCGTTGGCGCGTTATGTTAAAAATGCAGTATTGGAAAAATTTTCAGTGGTTTTATCACCTGAAATTCGTTTCATTGGCCGTACTGGTGAAATTAATGTAGATAACTTCTTATAATTAATTATTCATGAAACACTCTTATTCTTTTCCAATTTTATTAACAAGTTTGTTATTTGTGACTATTTCGTTGTCGGCGTTAAATACACAAGTGCCGCTGTGGTTAGTCGGGCACCAGTTTTCACTTGGTCAAATCGGCTTAGTCGGCTCAAGTTATTTTACTGGCAACTTAATTGGGACAATTATGGCGAATTGGTTTATTAACCGATTTAACGCTAGGTATACCTATACCTATAGTTGTATTATTTTTGCCATTGCAACTATAGGTTTAAGTTTTTCAATTGATTTTTATAGCTGGGCAATTTGGCGATTTTTAATTGGTATTGCTTGTGCCGTAACTTGGGTGGTCATTGAGAGTTGTATACTTGTCACAGGTACCGTTAGAACACGCGGTAAAATGCTAGCGGTTTATTTAACTACTTACTATTTAGGTACCGTTTTAGGGCAAGCGCTATTACAGTACTTTCCACAAAATGTGCTATATTTTGGTCTTGTGGTGGCAGTTTTAATGGGACTGGCGAGTTTATTTATATTACTCACTCACTATAAATTGCCTAAACGAAAAAACAGCAGTTTTAATATTGTACCTATGATTGTAAATAAACCCTCTCGACTCGGGTTAGTGGGGTGTGTGATTGCTGGTATGTTAATTGGTTCTTTGTATTCACTGATGCCAGCTTATTATTCCCATTTAGGTTACAGTGATAATCAAGTTGCCAACTGGATGATTCTTCTAATTTTATCTGGCGTTGTCGCGCAAATGCCGGCTAATTGGTGTGCTGATAAATATGGTCGCCGCCTTGTTTTACTGGTTGAATCGTTTCTAATGATAATAGCTTGCCTAATGTTGGTATTTAATTTATTTGATATCGTTGCCATTATTTTATTAGGTGCAACAATTTATACCATTTACCCGATTTCAATGGCATGGGCTTGCTCGTGTGTAAGAAAGCAAGACATTGTTGCTATGAATCAAGCTATGTTATTGACGAATACTTTAGGTAGTCTTGTTGCACCTGCTGTAATAGCATTTATTATGGATAAAACAAGTAATAGTTATCTATTTGTGAGTTTTACAGTAGTTTCAATCTATTTTTTTATTTTATTATTAATAAAGCGAGGCATTAATGCGTAATAACCAAAATCCGCTTAAATTGATCGAAATATTAGCTGATGGTGAGTTTCATTCGGGAGAAGAATTAGCTTCTTATTTTGGTATCACACGTGCAGGGATCAACAAATATATTAAAATTCTGCGCGAATGGGGGATTGAGCTATTTTCCGTTCAAGGAAAAGGTTATTGCTTGGCTGCGCCTATCGAGCTTTTGAAAAAAGAAAAAATCGATAATTATTATGGAGCAGATAGTGCTATTGAAGTTTTACCCATCATTGATTCAACTAATCAATATCTTCTTGATCGTATTACAACGTTAAAATCAGGTGATGGTTGTGTTGCTGAATTTCAAACTCAAGCAAGAGGGCGGCGGGGGCGTAAATGGTTTGCGCCTTTTGGAACAAATCTCTATTTTTCAATGTATTGGAGATTGGAGCAAGGTATCGCTGCTGCCATGGGATTAAGCTTAGTTGTTGGGATTGTTATTGCCGATACATTAAGAGCAATATCTGGGCAAGATGTGAGAGTAAAGTGGCCAAACGATCTTTATCTTAAAGATCAAAAACTAGCAGGTATTTTAGTTGAGCTTGCGAGTAAAACTGGCGATAGTGCGCATGTGGTTATTGGTGTGGGTGTTAATTTAAATATGACCAATCCCGATGCTAATATTGTTAATCAAAAATGGGCTAATTTAGGTAATTTTGATCGTAATTTATTGGTTGCTCAAATTGCGAAAACGTTAAAAACCAAATTGATTCATTTTGAGCAGCAAGGGTTAGCACCATTTATAAAAGATTGGGATCGGCTCGACAATTTTGCTAACCGTCCAGTAAAATTATTGATCGGTGATAATATTATACGCGGTATTGCTAAAGGAATTAATGATCAAGGCGCATTAAAGCTTGAACAAGATGGCAAAATCATGACTTACATCGGCGGCGAAATATCGCTAAGAAGTGATGAGATGTAACACAACATTAAAACCTATTGCATCTAAGTCAATAGGTTTTTAATTAATGTGATAAAGAATTGAATCCTAATCCTTATTTTTTAAATCTTAACACTCGTAATGCATTAGCGGTCACAATTGCCGTCGTACCTGAATCAGCTAATACCGCTAACCAAAGCCCAGTATAACCCAGTAAACTTGTTATCAAAAATATCAGTTTTATACCCAATGCAATGGTAATATTTTGTTTAATATTTTTGTTAGCAAAACGCGTTAAGCGAATTAATTTAGGTAAACTTAATAAACTATTTTTGGTTAATGCTGCATCTGCCGTTTCAAGTGCAACATCACTGCCACTGCCCATTGCAATGCCAACGGTTGCCGCTTTCATTGCTGGTGAATCGTTGATACCGTCGCCAACCATGGCAATTGTAGAATCTTGACCAATTTTTTCAATTTCAGTTAATTTATCGGCAGGTAATAATTCCGCAAGGTAATCCATATTAAGTTGCCCTGCAATGGCTTTAGCTGCTCGCTGGTTATCACCGGTGAGCATTAAAGTTTTTAATCCCAATTGTTGTAGTTCATTAATTGCAGCAGTGGCATCATTACGTAACACATCTTGTAATGCAATAATACCTAATAATTTATCACTTGTTATTACAACAACTACCGTTTTTCCTGCATTTTCTAATTGATTAATGATCTGCTTATTTTGATCAGTGATAGCATTTGAAACTGTTGTTATTTTATTGGGAGAAACAATATAAATCAGTTCTTGACCAATTTGACCTTGAATACCAACACCGGCTATCGCTTTACGGTTATCTGCTTCTTTGAATTGAATTTGCTGCTGTTGAGTGTAATCAACGATGGCTTTCGCCAGTGGGTGATGCGAACCGCTTTCAATGGCTGCGGCTATAGCGAGTAAATCGTTGGTAGATTTGTCACCATCAATAATATCTGTGACTTGCGGTTTGCCTTGGGTTAAGGTGCCGGTTTTATCAAAAGCAATCGTTTTAATTGATCCAATATGTTCAAGTGCTGCGCCGCCTTTGATCAAAACACCTTGTTTAGCCGAACAAGAAAGGGCCGAGGTAATAACGGCTGGGGTTGATATCACTAAGGCACAAGGACAACCAATAAGCAATAGTGTTAGTCCACGGTAGATCCAAGTATACCAGTCGGCGCCCATCATCAATGGTGGAATTAATATGACTAAAAATGCGAATAAGGCGATAGATGGCGTATAGTAACGACTAAATTTATCAATGAAGCGTTCGATGGATGCTTTGCGATCTTCAGCATCTTCTATCAATTGTAAAATACGATCGACAGCATTTTGTCCTGTTTCAGAAATAACTTTTAGTTGTACGGTATTATCGACGACCAATGATCCAGCTAAAATTTTATCGCCGCAAAGATAATTGACGGGTATTGATTCTCCGGTTAGTGCGCTTTCATCAATATTGGCTTGTTCGCTAATTAAAATAACATCAGCCGGTAGTCTTCCACCTGATGATATTTCAATAATATCATTCGGTTTTAGGGTATGACTTGCAACTGTTTTTCGTTTACCATCAATAATAATGATTGTCTCTTCTGGCATAAGTTGGACAAGTGATGAAATGCCTTTTTTAGCTTTATTGCTTGCGACACCTTCAAGCATTTCACCAATCATGAACAGAAATATGACCATGGTTGCTTCTTCAGCTGCGCCGATAAAAAGTGCACCAATGGCCGAAATACTCATTAATGATTCAATCGCAAATGGTGTTCCACTACGGGTTAAAACGATGGCTTCTTTTAGAATCGGTAGTAAACCAATAATGGCCGTTATAATAAATGCATATTGTCCGACTTGATGATTAACAAAAAGTAAAATATAGCTGACAACAATTAACGTCCCCAATAGTGCTAATGGGATTAACTCTTTTTTATTCAAAATACTTGAATGTTGATGTTGAACTGATTGTTCTGGTGAGGATTCAAAAATGGGTGTATAACCTAATTCAGTTACTTTATCTTCGATAAGTTTTACAATCTGCTCATTTTTTTGAGGTACAAATACAACAAGTTTTTCTGTGGAAAAGATAATTTTTGTTTGACTAACATTGGGTAACGTTTTAACACCATTTTCGATTTTTTGAGCACAATGTGCACAGTCCATTCCTTGAATTTTCCAAGTTAACTTGATGTGTCCGCCTTGCCGCTTGGGATCGTCTGTCGGTTCATCATATTCATTGGCTTCAGTGTTGCAATTGTCTTGATCTTCACAGCAGTCAATAGTTTGATGATTTTCATGTGAATGATGAGAATCATGGTTGTGCCCAATATTTTGACAATCATCATGGCAATCATTTTGATGAACTGGGTGGTTATTTTTCGATTTGTTATTATATAACATAACGTTACCTCATTTTATTGATGATTTTGATTGTACTCTCAATTGAATAAAAATAAATCATTTTTTATTTAATCAGATCGATATTAATAAGGTTTTTTATAAAATAATATTGAAAATGCGGTGTTACCATCTAACTTGAATATCAGAAAAACGCTAAAAGCCTATTTTAGGTAGCTAGACTAAAATTTGATTTTTTATACATTAGCAACAGTTTTGAGTATATAATCATGACCATTTCAATGATTGAGAGCATATATGACTAATTTTTACTCGCTTCGTCGACGTTCAAGTGTGATTTTTGCGGCTTTTTTATTCAATACCTTTATTATTGGTATTGCAGGAGCCTTACAGTCACCAACGTTAAGTCTATTTTTATCAAAGGAAGTTAATGTTGAACCTAGTTTAGTGGGGCTTTTTTTCTCGATCAATGCATTTGGATGTATTATTGGTAGCTTTTTATTAGCCAAATATTCAGATAAAAAAGGTGATAGACGTAATATTGTCATCTTTTGTTGTTTAATGGGTGTTGCCAATAGCTTAATTTTCGCTTTTTCACGTCACTATTATGTTCTCATCACATTGGGTGTTTTTTTTGCAGCGTTAGCGTCCGCAGCCATGCCACAAATTTTTGCTTTAGCACGGGAATATGCGGTAAAAACAGGGCGCAATGTTGTGGCATTTAATTCATTGATTCGTGCTCAGCTCTCTTTAGCGTGGGTGATTGGTCCACCGTTATCTTTTACTTTAGCCACTAGTTTTGGTTTTACCTCGATGTATTTATGTGCAGTAGGCATGTTTATGGTTGCGATCTTATTTGTTGCAATCTTTTTACCTTCTGTTGAAAAAAATCCTATTTCACATTCAGACAATACTATCGATTTAGCGGCTGCTAACCAACCTATATATAAAAATCGAAATGTGGTTTTCTTACTGCTTTCAACGATATTTATGTGGACCGCCAATATGATGTATATCATTGATATGCCTTTGTATGTCAATTCTGTATTACACTTATATGATTCCTTACCCGGTCATTTAATGGGCTTGGCGGCAGGCATCGAAATTCCAGTCATGTTGATAGCCGGATTTTTGGTTCCTACCATTGGTAAACGAAATTTATTTTTTATCGCTATAATTTGTGGTTTGCTGTTTTATATTGGGATGATTTTATGTACCAGCCAATTTGCGTTATTTGCTTTGCAGTTGTTCAATGCCCTTTTTATTGGCATTGTGGCTAATATTGGTATTATCTATTTTCAAGATTTATTACCGACTAGAATGGGTGTTGCGTCAACTTTATTTAATAACGGCATTATTTGCAGTATCATTTTAGCCGGCGTGATTCAAGGTTTCATTTCTGAATCTTACGGGCACGAAATAATTTATTGGATTGCATTCGCGATGGTTTTTGTTTCGTTAGTGTTTTGTGCATTGGTAAAAAAAGATAAATAAAGTCATTAATAATGGCTTATTAAAACAAGCGTCTTCCTAATTTTAGGAAGACGTAGCTATTTATTCATCGGTGTTGATTTGTTGTTTTAATTTCTCATAAATTGCATAATGGGTTCTTTCATAGCCCATAGGTGTAATGGTTATGTAATTGTTGTTAGCTGCATCAAGCTCTTTGTCTTTACCCAATATTTGTTGGTTACGTTTCGCTCTAAACCAATAATAATCATGTCCTTCAGGATCTTTAGTTGGCGTTAGGACTAATTGGCTGGCATCACTTTCCCCTTGTTTGGTAATTCTCATGCCTTTAGTTTGTTTGGCTGAGCAACATGGAAAGTTAACATTAAAGCAGATGTTGTCAGGTACATTTAATGTATAGAGTTTTTTTATAACCTCTTGCGCATGATGAGTTGCACAATCCCAATTGGTTGGTTGCATGTCTTCTGTGCTCACTTGACTAAAAGCCATGGCTGGAATACCAAGTGTCATTGCCATTATTGCCGCACCTACGGTTCCAGACAAAATGGTTTCAAAACCCACATTAGAACCGTTATTTATTCCAGATAAAACCAGATCAGGTAAGTTATCGACCATTAAATGTTTGATTGCAAATAACATACAATCAGCAGGGGTGCCATAGACAGCATATTTTTTTTCATCTCGCTGGGTTACGCGAAAAGGCGTTTTTAGACTGACCGAACACGAAACCCCACTCTGATCGATAATTGGTGCAACCACCCAAACTTCATGTGCAATTTTTTGGGCAACATTTTCTAATATTTTAATGCCGGGAGCATCGATGCCATCATCATTAACTAATAAAACGCGATTTACTAATTTATCAAACATATCACTTCCTTTTGCTATTTACTTATTGATCAAAGGTATTACATTGATTAATAGATCCACTGTCGAATCCTCTTTTAAACCAAGTATAACGTTGTTTGGATGTGCCGTGGGTAAAACTATCTGGCATAACATAACCATTACTTTCTCGTTGTAAGCGATCATCGCCTATGGCTTGTGTTGTGTTTAAGGCTTGTTCGATATCACCCACTTCAAGAATATTTTGTTTTTGCATAGCATTACCCCATAAACCGGCATAACAATCTGCTTGTAATTCTAATTTTACCGATAACTGGTTGCTACTCATATCTGGTTGAGTTTGTTTGAGCTGCTCAATTTTATTAAACGTACCTAATAAATTTTGTACATGATGACCTATTTCGTGAGCAATGACATAACCTTGGGCAAAGTCACCGCCGCCACCAAGGCGCTGCTTCATTTCTTGATAAAAGGAGGTGTCTAAATAGACGGTTTTATCTATGCTACAGTAAAAAGGCCCCATAAAAGTTTGGCCCGTTCCGCATGAAGTTTGAGTAGAGCCGGTATAAAGAACCAATTTGGGGGGGATATAGGTTTTACCTAAAGCCGTGAACTGTTGGCTCCAGTAATCCTCGGTACTGGCTAAAATAACCGAGGTAAATTTTGCTGCATCGGGATCTTCGTCATTATATTGAGTAATTGTTTGCTCAGTATTACTTGAATCAATCAAATTACTATTAAGTAAACTCGTTAGATCAATACCATAATAGCCAGCAATTAATACCACTAAAAATAGAATAACTTTTCCTTTGCCTTTAATTGGGATCCTTGTTCCCAATTCACTTCCTGATTGTGAGCGGCGATCTTCAATATTATCACTCTCTCTTTGGTCTCTCCAGCGCATAGGGGTACCTCATCAGTTATAGTTAGATTATTGTAATGGATAACTTACTGGGATGCTAGGTTCAGTGATGATTATCATCTTAACTTGATAACATCTAACATTGCCTGTTTATAAGCTAATGATTATTTTAATATTTAATCACTCTTTAATCTTTTGTCTATTTTTATCGTTGTTAGCATATTAGATTATGGTGACTCAATTCACCACTCAACTCTATCAGCAAGCTTTTATTTAGATCACTGACAACAGTTATTATCTTTATTAAAAGATGGTAGTGTGATGATTGAATTATTGACTATTTTAGTCTCTCAACTTGTGAGTTATCGCAACGGGTTAGAATTAAAAATATTCTAAGATAATTAGTTGGTTAATTAGCTTAACACAACACTATTACGCCATAATGGTAATTTATGTAACAGTTTTAGATTATCATTTCACTATCAAAAATGGCACCTTTTTTGTTTTATGGCAGTGGTCGAGATCATTTGGTTGAGTGATTATTAATTATATACAGTATAAATAATTTGTAAGACAACCATACTGGTTAAAAATCGAATTTGATTGATAGTGGATTTTGCAAAAATTAACGATGTTGTTATAATTAGCTAACAATTTCCACTAGATAGATGGATGTTGTTGTCAGTGAATAAGCTTTAGCGTAATCAATAAAATATTCGTTTTATAATTATTATCAAGTACCTTCTTTTATCTTTACAAGATTTTGTTCTACATTTAAGTCAATACATATTTTGAACTCGAGTTTAATTGGTCATTAAATCGATATTAATTACTTTGCTTAATTGCATTGTCCAATATCATTTTATTAGTATTCAATAGGTGTATTTTATGAAACAAATATCAAAATCGACAAGTAAACCTTTAGATATTAATGATATTACTATCATCGATGATAGTAAGTTAAAAAAAGCAATAATTGCAGCAGCACTCGGTAATGCGATGGAATGGTTTGATTTTGGCGTTTATGGCTTTTTAGCTTATGTTTTAGGTCAAGTATTTTTTCCTGATGCATCACCGAGTATTCAAGTTGTTGCTGCCTTGGCAACTTTTTCGGTGCCGTTTTTAGTTCGTCCATTAGGTGGATTAGTATTTGGTGTTTTAGGTGATAAATTGGGGCGACAAAAAATCCTTTCTGTTACCATTATTATCATGTCTTTAAGTACCTTTTGTATTGGTTTAATTCCTTCTTATGCCTCTATCGGTATAGCTGCACCCATTTTATTATTAGTGGCCAAACTAGCCCAAGGATTTTCTATCGGGGGAGAGTATTCAGGTGCAGCTATTTTTGTTGCTGAATATTCACCGGACCGTAAACGTGGATTTATGGGGAGCTGGCTTGATTTTGGCTCGATTGCCGGCTTTTTAGTTGGGGCAGGGCTAGTTGTGCTCCTCTCTACATTACTTGGCGAATCAACATTTCATCAATGGGGATGGCGCATTCCATTCATCTTTGCTTTACCCTTAGGTATAATCGGTCTTTATTTACGGCATGCATTAGAAGAAACCCCAGCCTTTCAACAGCATACAGATTCAACCAATAGTCAGCAAAATAGCGATAGTGATACCTCAGCAACAATGTCATTTAAACAAATTTTCAGCAAATATTGGAAAAGTTTATTGGTTTGTGTTGGCTTAGTGATTGTCACCAATGTCACTTATTACATGTTACTCACTTATATGCCGAGTTATTTATCACATAATCTAAATTATCCTACTGATCATGGCGTTTTAATTATTATTGCTATCATGATTGGTATGTTATTTGTGCAGCCTGTGATTGGTCTAATTAGTGATAAAATTGGTCGAAAACCCTTTATTGTTGGTGGTAGTTTAGGATTACTGGTTCTTTCTTATCCCGCTTTTACGATGATCAATAGCGATGTTATTGGTCTTATCTTCTTAGGATTATTAATTTTAGCCGTACTGCTTAACTGCTTTACTGGTGTTATGGCATCAATTTTACCTGCTATTTTTCCAACGAGTATTCGCTATAGTGCCCTTGCTATTTCATTTAACATTTCGGTACTGATCGCTGGTGCGACACCAACTGCTGCCGCTTGGCTCGTTGAAGAGAGTGGCAATTTATATATGCCAGCTTACTATTTAATGGTGGTCGCATTAATAGGGTTAATCACTGGTTTTAAAATGAATGAAACAGCCAACCAACCCTTAAGAGGTGCAACCCCAGCGGCATCAGACAAGTCTGAAGCAAACGAAATTCTAACAGAACATTTTGATTCAATTGAACAAAAAGTCGAAGATATTGATGAGCAAATTGAATCATTACAAGAACAACGACAAGATTTAGTCGATCAACATCCAAAGCTTGATTAATATTATTGAGTTATCATAAAACAAGCCAATATTTGTTAATCAATTGATTTTTTATAATGAGTCGTAAACGTAGCTAATTTGGTAATGTTGATTATGCTGTTAGCCGTCTAATTAAGGGAATCCGATGATTCCCTTATCTAAACTTAGGCAGTGATAAAACTATTTTCACAGTAACATATGAGTAATATTTAATTTTGTTATATTAAGATCTATCTCAGTATTAACCATTATCCAGAGGATTTGAGATCATATCTGTTTTTATAAAAAGCACATACACAATTCCAATAACTAACTTGAAATCACCGATAAAAATGAACCAATTATTGGTATTTTTTGACTAAGTTAACATGCAAAAACATCGTTATGTTTAACCCTTTTTTTTACCTTAAATTTAAATTAAATAAAATCAATGTATTAAAAACAAGCTCAAAAAAAGGGTTTTCAGCAAGAAAAATGTATTTTGTCTTTTATCTGACAGGCGTTATAGTATGTCTGGTTCTAGATTAACGCCGTATAGGTGGTTTAGAAAGGCGAACAATTCGAGTTAGTTTTTCAAGTTGAGATTAACGCCGTATAGGTGGTTTATAAAATCCAGCATCGAACTCTAAACACTAACGTCTGGATTAAGGCTGTATAAACATCAGATAATTTAATCTATCTTTCTTTATACTATGATCAGCAATTCATAGTATAAAGAGAGTTTCTTACTCAGAAATAGTGGGCAACATTGTACTTTTTCTGATACTTATCAATTTGGTTGCAAAAATAATTACAACTCACGTGTCCTCTTAAAAATAATCAATTAATTAGAATATATTACGCAACAGATTAAGGTAGCATATGACCTTTTCACTGGTGGATAATCATCGCGGTAACCATAAAATACTATGATAATTATGCAAAAGATTCATTGATTAAGTTAATGGTTAATTCTAGTAGGTATTCGTCATTAAATTGTAGACTTAAGATGCATTTATAACGTTGCTATTGATGATTATTGACAAAAATTTACATAAATACACATTACAATTTTTATATTCTATTTTACGATTGAACCGCATTATTGACATTATCACGCACAAAAAAGCTGCATTAGATGATATACATAAAAGCTAATACATTGTATTTTTTTGAAAAAAAGTTAATAAAATTAGCTACAAGGAGTAGTAAAAATATGTTAAAATATGGTCTTAATCGGGCATCGGGCATCGGGCATCGGGCATCGGGCATCGGGCATCGGGCATCGGGCATCGGGCATCGGGCATCGGGCATCGGGCATCGGGCATCGGGCATCGCAATTTTTTGTTCAAAAATCCATCTTTAAATTTATTTCTACATTTTCCAAATATTAATCAAAGTAAACAATCGTTTGTCAAAATTTGTTTCAGAAAGGGCATAATAAATTTAGGATTATCAAACCTCTTTTTGTTATTAATATTGACAGCGTTATCGATAAAGCAGGTGTATGGCTTAAACTCACAAACAGCTCAGGTAATTAATGGCACAGGGCCTTATTTAACCTTTGACAATGGAAAGACAGTGTCAACAACAATATTACCACTCTTATCGTTAACGTTGCCGGATAATAAGGTGATAAGCGCGTTGGAAGACAAATCATCAGTAGTCGAGCCCATTGTGATAGAAAAAGTGCCGACAACTTTTAATGATATCAAAACCCATTTACCTTTCAACAATTATCCATCAATGCCGTTAGCCAATGCGATAGTGGCAAATAATTATTGGCGTGATGCAGATGGAGATAAACTTTTTACCGTAACGGGTTATATGAGAGTGAAATGGGAAACGTACGATGGTGAAGATGTGACCGATTATGTGAAATCGAATCCGAATAGTGAGTTAGATGCGTGTAAATCTCCCTATAAATTAACACTTAGTGCCGATGATGGTGCTTTAGCAACCCGTTATGGTATACCGGATATAGGTCAATTTACGGGGGCAAGCCACAGTTATTATATTTTATCTAAACGCGAAGTATGTTATCTCAAACCTAACGCAACAATTGTGCTACCCGCTAAGCAATGGTTAACTAATAATCAAAAAGGCGATTTTAACTTTGATTCAGATTCAGATAATTGGTGGAATATACCAGACAGCACAAAACCTGATCCTCTTAATGGCGGTGGTTATACTTCAGATTATGTGCCTAATTTGGGTTTTAAAGCGGTGCCATCAGTATCGTCAAATAAGTTTCCTTCTACTGGCTTTCCTGGTGCACAGTTTCAGCTAATATTAACTGGTGCGCAAACAGATTATAACTATTCTGTTCCTAACAATCCTGGCGGAAAAGTCTCGATTGATAAATTAGGCAACGTACTACTTAATGATAAGCCTTCTGGACCTGTTACTGTTCGGGCAACGTTAAAAAACAATCCATTGTTAAAGTATGATTATACTTTTGATCCACGAGGTATTTGGGTTGTACCTTATGAATTTGCATATAATTGGCAGAATGCGTCTAATTTTTGTAGTTTGATAACTCGTAAAGAATTAACTAATTCCCCTCGTAGTGCTGCGCCAATGAATTGGATTTATCAATATAGTGCTTATACAAGGTCTATTGGCGAAAGCATTTTGGGTGAATGGGGACATTTAGATAAAAATACCTATCCAAAATCACACTGGCTAGATCAGCTGTTTTGGACAGCAGACTATTGGGGAACATTATCGGGTGGTAACAGTGCGCACTTTCGAATAGGTTTGTACTATGGTGATGTTGGTGTGGGTGTCGATACCAATATGCATTATGTTTTATGTAAAGAATGATTTAACTACGTGTTTATTTAATGACTATCCAATTGATTTAAATAGTATAAATTAGATAAGGATTTCATGTTGCAATAAGGATTTATGATCAATATTTGTCATAAGTTGGATTATCAACAGAATTTAAATAAGGCATTTTTATTTAAAGAAGGTGCTTTTTTAAGCACATATAATCTAACTGTATTTGTCATTAACCAGCAATTAGGTTACTGTTTTAAAATTGTTTTATTTCAATTTAAAACATATCTTAATAAGTCGATTTTTGTGTGTAGCTTTTTCCGTAACTAAGCTAAGCGAACATTTGCCATAAGTGATTTCAACCGAGTTTGGCGTACAACTTGAGGGCGAGTATGGTGTGGATGGTTATAGCGATGAATACACGCGACGTTGCCATAACATTAACGAAGTAAATGTTGTGGCAAAAGCCCGCAACGAGTCGTTGTAAACGAACGAGGCGCGGGCGTCGGAGCCGCAAGCATACAATTAGATTAAAATTTAAGCAATACATCTATCTAACTCAGTAAGCAGCAGGTAAGTTATTCACGCGGTTGGCCGCCAAATTTTTTTTCTTCAGACGCTGATTTGGTTTTATAGAGCGTTAAAAATAATAAATAACAAGCTTGTCGTAGTATAAGTGGCATAAAAATAGGTCAATAATCATAATAGGCATTATTCGAATCTTCGAATGTTATGAGATGTTACACATACTTTTTAAATAGATAGTAAGCACTACCACCTAATAATATTGTGATGGCATACAGTTTCCATAAACTATGCCAGATAATAGCAAAACTGACATTTTTTAGATAAATCTGCTTTGTTAGTTCTACAAAATGGCGCACCGGATTAATTTCTGTTAGATATTGTAAAAAAATTGGCATGTTTTCGACCGGCGCAATAAATCCTGATAATAATATTGCCGGCATCATAAAGGTAATAATACCAATAAATGCTTGTTGTTGAGTTGAACAAAGCGCAGAAATAAATAAGCCAAATCCAACTAACGATAATCCATAACTAAACATACATAAATAAAAATAAATGAGTGATCCTTGAAAGGTAATGCCATAAAGAAAAATGCTGGCAATCAGTATCAGACTGCCTTGTAACATGGCGACAATAATTGCTGGTATTGCTTTACCAGTAAAAATTTGCCAAGTCATTAAAGGTGAAATGCGTAACTGGTCAAGGGTACCTTGTTCGCGTTCACGCGCTACCGAAAGTGAGGTGACAATCATAACGCCGATAGTCGTAATTAACGCAATTAAGGACGGTAAGATAAAATGTTTATAGTCTAAATTACTGTTGTAACGATGACGGACAATCAATTGACTACTATTTTGCCCTAGTTGTTCTTGCTGATATTGCATAATAATTTGTTGAATATAGCTAGCAGCAATTTGCGCACTGTTAGACTTGCGACCATCTAAAATAATTTGGATTTGTGTGGATTGCCCACTAAGTAATTTTTGCGAAAAATCACTAGGAAATTGCACCGCAACTAAGGCTTTTTGATAATTAATTGTATCACTAATGGCCTGCTGCGAATCGAGTACTAATATTTTAGAAAAAGAACTCGAATGTGCAAATCGATTAATTAACTCTGTACTCGGTTCATCTATTGTTGGTCTATACACGGCTATTGTTGCATTGGTGACATCAAGCGTAGCGGCAAAAGGAAAGATAAAAATTTGCAGTAAAACTGGCATGACTAAAATAAGACGGGTTTGTTTATCTTGCCAAAGTAGGGCGAGCTCTTTTTTTATTAGAGTCAATGTTCGATATAGGGTTATTGTGTTAATTAATTTTATCATAGTATTTGTTCCGGTTATCTTAATCTAATTGCATACGGGTTTTTTTAAATATCACCACAAATAAAAGACAGATGCAGATGATTAAAAAAAACGCATTAATTAGCATTACCGATACAATATCGCCGGCTAAAAACAGCGTTTGTAAAATATTGACGTAGTAACGAGCCGGGATGATATAAGTAACGAGTTGAATAATGGCCGGCATACTGTTGATTTCAAATACGAATCCCGAAAGCATAACGGCTGGTAAAAATGCCGCATTTAATGCAATCATAGCTGCATTAAACTGGTTGCGGGCTAATGTTGATATCAATAAACCCAGTTGTAAAATAACCAGTAAAAATAAACTACTCACAATTAATAATAGTGTAATCGAACCGCGAAAAGGCACTTGCATGATGCCCACCGTCACAATTACACAAATAATTAACGCGAGTAGACCAATTAGATAATAGGGAATAAGCTTTGATAATAAAAACTCTAACTTAGTCATTGGCGTTGATAATAACGCTTCCATCGTGCCACGTTCCCATTCACGAGCAATCACCAGAGCAGTTAGAATTGAACCTATCACTGTCATAATGATCGTAATAGCGCCAGGTAAAATAAAGTTTTTGCTTATCGCCGCTGAGTTAAACCAAACGTGCGAGGTTATTTCAATACCTTGACGATGGTCAATCAATCGTTGTTGGTTTTGCTTTTGTTGCCAAATTTGCCATATGCTCGTTAAATAACCTTGTACAAAATTAGCAGTATTGGGTTCACTTCCATCGGTGATGAGTTGAATGGTTCCTTGGTGATTTTGTACTGCTTGCGCAAAATTAACGGGTATGGCAACTATCCCTCGAATTTGTCCGGCGCTTAATTTTGTTGATAATTCATAGCGGTTATTTGAAAACACAGGATCAATAAAGGGGGAACCATTCAATTCTTGTACAAAATCGTGAGCCGGCTGGCTTTGTTGTTCGACTAATACACCAATACGAATTTTGTTGGAATCTAAACTAATACCGTAACCAAATAGGAACAATAATAACAAGGGAATAATAATGGTGATTATCCAGCTACTTGGATCACGAAGGATTTGCTTAATCTCTTTGTTACACAGTGTCAATGTACGGCTGAATGAAAACATCATAATGTTTTTCCTGATTTAGCATCAACGACCAGTTTAATAAAAGTTTGCTCCATAGTTGCATTGTCGGCGACGGATTGCTTTAATTGATTTGGTGAACCTAAAGCAATCACTTTGCCACCATTAATTAAAGCGATACGATCACAATATTCAGCCTCATCCATAAAGTGCGTTGTCACCATAACCGTTACACCTTTTTCAACCAGACTATTAATATGAATCCAAAATTCACGACGCGTTATCGGATCGACCCCTGATGTCGGTTCATCTAAAAAGACAATTTCGGGTTTATGCATCAAAGCACAAGCTAAAGCTAATCGTTGTTTAAATCCTAGTGGCAATGATTCAGGTTTTTTAGCTAACATTGGCGCTAAATCGAATGCGGTTATCATCTCGTTAATACGTTGTTTTTGTTCATCTGCCATCAAGCCATAAATCCCCGCAAAAAAGCGCAGATTTTGATACACACTCAATTTATCATATAGCGAAAAGCGTTGCGCCATATAGCCAATGCGTTCACGTACTTGGATCGCACTTTTTTTCAGATCTAACCCCAAGACTAAGGCTTTTCCGCGACTAACAGGCAATAAGCCGCACATCATTTTAAACGTTGTTGATTTACCTGCGCCATTCGGACCTAATAAACCAAAAATTTCGCCACGTTTAATGGTAAAATTTACCTGATCTGTGGCAATAAAGCTGCCAAAAGTTTTTGTCAAATCTTTGGCTTCGATAACAATATCATCTAATGAACCCGATATTTTCGGCATAATTTTAGTCAATATCGATTCTTTATGAGTAATACCACCAAGCAAATCGATAAATGCATCTTCAAAACGTCCACAAGTGGGTTTACTGGTAATATCGGGGATAGGCAGATGCTTTAATATTTGCTCAATAGATTGATCTGATTTTATAATCAAGCGAATATTATCGCCTTCAATCACACCGTCACTTACTGCGGGTAATTTTAAAACTGTTTGTAATAACTTTCGATTTGATGTAGATGAAGAAAGCAAGTAAACTCGATTGGCAACGCGCTGGGTTAGCCGTTGCGGTTGTCCATTAAAAAGTAATTCACCTTTATTAAGCAATAAAATGGATTTACATTGTTCAGCTTCGTCAAGGTAAGATGTACTCCAGATGATAAGCATCCCTTCATTGGCTAACTGATGCACCATTTGCCATAGTTCCTTGCGTGAAATCGGATCAACGCCAACACCCGGTTCATCGAGCAACAAAATTTGTGGATCGCCCAATAAAGTACAAGCTAGACCAAGTTTCTGCTTCATCCCGCCGGATAACTTACCGGCTAGTCGTTCAGTAAAGCGTGCCAAATCGGTAAATTTAAGCAGTTTATCGAAAATTTGCTGACGATCTTCGCTTTTGATATCACGTAGATCAGCAAATAAATTAAGATTTTCTAACACGGTCAAATCTTCATAAAGACCAAACTTTTGGGGCATATAGCCTACAATTGTCCGTAGTTGATCACGGTTTTCTATCGGGTTTAATCCTGCAACAGTAATTTTGCCTTCACTTGGCGTAAGCAACCCTGCTAACATTCGTAACAAGGTGGTTTTGCCGGCCCCATCCGGACCCACCAAACCAGTCACCCCATGTGCGGAAAGGGTTATCGATAACGGCTTTATAGCAATTGTTACCGGTTGATTGTTTTGCACAAACTGTTTGGTGACCTTATCGAGTACAATTTGCTGATGATTTTGCATAATGTCACCATTATTGTGAAAATTTAATGGTTACCGGCATACCTTGACGTAACATCTCATCTGCTTGACCTTCACCGGTTTGGTTAATTTGAATTCGCAAACGGTAAACTAAATCAGTGCGTAATACGGGTGTTTCAACCGTTTTCGGGGTAAATTCTGCCGTAGGAGACACAAAGCCAATTTGACCGATATAGGGTTTGTCCGGCTGAGAATCGGTATATACATAAACGGTTCGACCCGGTATGGCTTGACTTAAATTGACTTCATCGATATAAGCACGCACCCAAACTGGCCTATCTAACGAAATCGCATAAATCGGTGTGCCTGCATTCAACATCGTACCGGCTTCAACTGCGCGAGTTAAAATGGTGCCGTCAGTAGGAGCATAAAGTTCGGTATCCGATAAATTAAGTTCAGCTTGTTCAAGCTGAGCTTTTGCCACTGCAACGGTTGCTTGTGCTGATTCAATTTCCTCTTTGCGATAACCGTTAGTGAGTTGATCTAGCTTTTGTTTTGCTGTCTGTAAATTGGCTTTGGCTTGATTTCGCAAGGTTAAGCTGTTATCCAGTTGATCTTTAGATATCGAGGCGGATTTAATCAATGTTGCCATGCGTTGATAATTGCTTTCGGCATAATCATAACTCGCTTGATACTGTAAGACTTGTGCAGCAGCTTGCGCGACTTCTTCTTTACGATAGCCGGTGGTGACTAAATCCAATTGCGCTTGCTGCATCATTAAATTGGCTTTCGCCTGATCTAAAGCAATTTGATAAGGTTTAGCATCAAGTTTAGCTAATAGATCACCTTGTTTGATATGATCGCCTTCTTCATGATTCAACTGCATTAAGCGACCTGAAACACGAAAACTACTATTCACAGTGCGAATATCGACATTACCATATAAAACCAGTGAAGCCGGGCTTTTATAAATAAACCAAACGATACAACTTATTGCCAAAATGAATAATAATATTAGAGGTATGAGCTGTTTTTTCTTCATAAATATTCTCGCTTATCGTTATTCAGTAAGGTGCTTTAAAAGTTTAGTTAAGATTGAACGTAACTGCTGCCGTTCTTCCTGCGAAATAATTTGCCAGGCAGCAACCATTTTCTGTTCGATAGGGGGTAGCTCATTTTTAAAAAAATTAGTCCCCTTATTTGTCAAAATCAGACAGTGGGAACGACGATCGTTCGCATCATCTTGACGTTCAACCAGACCATTTGCGACCAATGTCTCGACACAACGGCTGACTTGCACACGCGAAAAATTGGTTAACTCGCTGACTTGTGACGGCTTCACACCGTCAGGATGATGCCAATGAATCACCAGTAAAATGGCAAATAATTTGTCATCAAGCTGATACTGTTGGTAAGTTTGGTTAAGATTTTCTAACAGTGTTTCGGTACTAAACTGCAATAAACGAGTCAAAAAAATCTCATCATAGTTGAATGAAAGTCCACGAGATTTAAATTTATCAATCAGTTTTTCAACGGTTGTAATAGGGATCGCCATAAAAAAGCCTTATTAAATTAGTTTCAATTGAAACTATAACAAATGAAACTAATTTTAACAATAACAATTTATAGCATTCATTAACATGCTGTTATTTAAATGTTTTCCAATTGTAACGGCACTATTTTGCCGTTAGCTTTTAGTTAATTATTGACCGAGTGAAAGATGTAATACCTGATAGAGATTGTGATTAACTAATGTCGGTTTTTCATGAAAAAAAGTGAAAATACAATACATCCATTTATCAGGATTATAGATTACTATTTGTCCTGTTTGATTTTGATGCGTGGGATGTTTGAAGTCGAACCCTTTTAATTGTGGTTGAGCCGTAATGACGAAGTTTTCTTCTAACATGTAATTGCTTTGTTTAAAACGATCACTGAGATTGACTTGCGCAGCCACGCCTATATGAATATTTTGCCAACCAAATGAAGTCAGAATATTGTCATAATAACCGTCAAATATGAACGTTGTCATGCCTTCTGTACGTCGCCAAATATAGAGTGGGCAATAGCTATTGGCAATATTATCGTTATCTTTTTCTGAAATTAAGTAAGCTTTAAATAATAAATCTTTAAAACCATCCGTTTTGTGGCCATTAGTCATAATTCGTTGTTTGATTATCTTCATATCATAATCAGCCGGTAAATTTATTTTATATTGCATTGCTTGCATAATTTGTCTCCTTTCAATGTTTGATTTAGTTTAGAAAAGGAATTGAGATTTGAATAATCCTCATTTATGATTGGGGTATCAAAAAAAGTGATAGGTACTGTTTTTAAATGAATTTCAAAGGATTATTGATTTTTAAGACGGTTTATGAAATGAATAGTCTTAATAAAGCCGCTAAAATTTTAGGTTATACTCAATCAAATTTGACGGCTCATTTAAAAAAAATAGAGCATGAGTTACGTGCAAGCTTATTTATTCGTCGATTTGATGGTGTCATACCTACAGAAGAGGGGCAACAGTTTTATCATTTCGCTATTCAAACACTCGATAGATTTGCACAGCTTCAGACATCATTTAAATTTCGCCAACCTACGCTATTAATTTCTGAACTTCTTTTTCAATTTATTGTGATTGAACAACAAAAATATGCAATTGGAACAACGGAGATTGTTATAAAAAGAACCAGTGAGATGAACCATGTTATTAATGAGCAATTTTTTGATAATGTGATTACGTTTAAAAAATTTAATCATGCTGATTATTGTTTAGTGGCTACAAAATATTTACCTGTTACTTTTTTAAAAAGCCATTCAAATATCACTCATCAACAACTGCCTATTTTAATTAATAATGATGTTGATTGTCCGCTAAGAGCTAAGACTTTAGCTATATACCAACAGACGAGTAATATTATTACCGTTGATTCTTTAAGCCAATTGTTGAACCTTGTCGAAAAAGGGCAGGGAATTGCATTATTGCCGTTATTTTTGCAAAAAGATAATTTTGAAAAATTTAATGATGAACAGTATTTGATTGCATTTTATTGTTATCAACACCAATCGATTTAGTTTTTAAACCTCATTTATTATTTTTGTGATAATTTGCTGTGGTATTGACGGCGGTATTCGGTTGGTGTGCGTTCGGTTTTTTTTCTAAAAATTCGGCAAAAGTAGTTACTATCTTGAAAGCCCGATGCTTGTGCGACTTCTTTGACATTTAAATCATAATTTTTTAATAGTGATTTGGCATATTCTATACGTACATGATTTAAATATTCATTTAAGCCAATTTTGCCTTCACGTTGAAATAGATGAGATAAATAGTTAGGCGAGATGTAAAACATATTGGCTAAAAAGTCGCGGGTGATATCGTCACAAAAATGGGTATCGATATATTGTCGGATCGCTTGAAAAATGCTAGCCGTTTTCGATGCAGTTTCGACATTGACATTGAGAAGATCTAAAGTATTACTCAGTAGACTTTGTATCAAAAAGTGCGCGGTTTGATTGTTTTCTGATGGTTGATTATGCCAAGTCAGTTCGGCGAGAGCTTGAATAATAAAAGCGCCGACTCTTGGACCGCGCCTTAACGTATTGATTTGACCATAAGAGGTAAATTGGTTGCCATTCCAATGTAGTAAACTGAGGTTAATTTGTTGTTTGGCAAATAAAATGGTTAATGTGGTGACAGGCTCTTCTAGAATGGGTTTATTCCAACTATGGGCCACAGTATATAAGAGGTCATGGGCTGAAAGCGTTTTGTGAATAATATTGCCGGCATTATCAGTCCATTCAATTGGTTGTGTACCTTCCAGCACAATCTCTATCTTCGGAAAATCAATCTGGTAAGCTTGCAGTGGCGGTGCATTGCTATTATCGGCAAAGTAGATGTGATTGATCTTTATTTGTCCATTAACCAGCTTAGTTAGTGTGTTATTGATGGATATTTTCATGCTATTTAAGTGAGTATGATATCAAGAAATACACGCTGTTTTATAGAGTATATATCGTCAATGATTAAAGCAAAGCATAATAAAATATCTTTATTATTAAATGTGTTAATTATGTGATCAAGATCTCATTTTTATATTTAGCGTACAAAAATCCAGTAAATAGCAAAATCGTCTTCTAGGCTAACAAAACAATATTTTTTACTATGCTAGTGTCTTATCACTCAGATAATCAACCTATATACAAGAGGCATAGTATGGAATTATATTTAGATACAGCGGATATTTCAGCAATTAAGCGTCTTGCCGCAATATTGCCCATTAAAGGTGTCACGACGAATCCAAGTATTGTGGCAAAATCAGGAAAGCCGATTTTTGAGTTGTTAGCCGAGTTACAAGAACTGTTAGGTTCGGATAAAGTACTCTTTGCTCAAGTACTGTCGAATCAAGCTAATGAGATGATAAAAGAAGCTAAGCAACTAAGAAAAGCTGTGCCAACTATCGTAACTAAAATACCCGTTAATGCCGAAGGTTTAATTGCCATAAAGGAATTGAGCAAACAAGGAATACCAACATTAGGTACGGCGGTATATGGGGCGGCACAGGGTTTTTTAGGTGCTTTAGCCGGCGCTAAATATATAGCACCTTATGTTAATCGCATTGATGCTCAAGGCGGCAATAGTAAAGAGACAATTCAAGAGTTACAGACATTATTAGATTTACATTGTCCTGAATCTATGGTGTTAGCGGCCAGTTTTAGAACACCACGACAAGCCTTGGATTGTTTATTAGCAGGATGTCAATCAATTACGTTACCTGTTGATGTGGCTGAACAATTTATTTCTGATCCAGCTGTGGATGCAGCAATAGTAAAGTTTGAGCAAGATTGGTGCCATGCTTTTGGTTCCTTAACTTATTAATTCAAACTGTCAATACTGTTGTATGCATTGCTCGTAAAGCTAAGCTTTAATTGCGGTATTGAACGCAAAACCGTTAAATAAAAAGTTGGCTATATTTTGGCTATTTTGTTGTATGATAATGCTAATAACATGGAATGAAAGGATCTTAAATATGACAGAACAACATAAAAGAGTGATTGTTAATGCAATATTGACAGTGGTTAAGATTGAAAAAATATCCCATAGTTTTGTTCGATTACACTTTACTTGTAGTAAGCCACTCACGATTGATAAATCTTGGGTTTGTCCACATATTAAATTACTCTTTACTGATCCTGAATCTGGTCAGATTCCTTTTCCCCAGTTAGATGAAAATAATAAAATTATTGTCAATGAACGAACTCGCGAATTGGCTCGAACTTATAGTGTGCGTTATTTTGATGAAGCAACACAACAATTAGCAATTGATTTTGCTATTCATCCAGAAGGTTTGGCAACGTTATGGGCACAGCGGGCAACTGTTGGCGCTCAAGTTGGTGTAGTTGGTGTTGTATCTAAATTAAACGTTGATGATCAGCAGTTAGTTTTTATGGGCGATATCGCTGCCGTGCCTACTATTAGTTACGCTATTGAGCACTTGCCTGATTATCAAAAAGTCAATGCTTTTATTGAAGTTAATCATCCAACCGATGTATTACCCCTACCTGTTCGAGACAACCAACAAATTCATTGGTTAGTCCGTGACAAAGGACAACCAAGTCAACTGATTGATAGCATCTTGGCGACAGCTTTTACCGATAATCCACCACTACTTTTTTGGGGGGGAATGGAGGCATCGCTAGCACAGCAGCTGCGTCGAGCGCTAAAAGACAAATATAGTAATTTACCAGCCGATGCATTCCAAATTACCAGCTATTGGCGTGAAGGATTTGCTGAAGGGCAGTTTAAACACCGTGAATAATTGATTATTCTTATTGTATGAATATTCTTGCACATTTACATTTGGCAACATTGGCAAACAGTTCCTTGATTGGCAATACCGTTGCCGATTTTGTTAAAGGTGATCCTTATATAACTTATCCGCAAACTATTGCAGATGGCATTATGCTTCACCGCAAAATCGATAGCCTGATCGATTCTTTACCCGAAGTGAAGCAAGCTAAACAGTTATTTAGAAAAACTTACCAACGAGTGGCGCCCATTGCATTAGATATTGTTTGGGATCATTTTCTGTCTAAATATTGGTCAGAGTATGGTATAAAATCTTATGCTGCCGTAGCTGAATTTAATCAGTTGACCAAAGAGCAAATTGCCCCTTTTATTGCTAATTATCCAACAGATTATCAATATTTTATGCAGTCCATGTGGCAAGGTAAATGGCTGGAAAATTATGCTTATATTGAATTTATTGAAAAAGTACTTAAAGGTATGGCTGCGCGAAGACCTAAACTCATTTTATTAAAAGAGACAATTGTTGATATTAAGCAACATTATTCAGCGCTTGAATCACTTTTTTTTAAATTATATCCCCAAATGATAAAATTTGTTATTTCCAATCATTTTTAAAAAATAGGCGATTATCGGAATAAGTTTAGTTAATCAACTTATCCGATAATCTTTAATTGTTAATTTGGAATAGTAAGTTTACCGTTTTCTTTCTTAATGACATTGTTGCGATTTGGTGATTGTGAAATCGGCACTAAGTTTTTAATGGTAGCATCAAGGGTAATGTCATTATTACTTACTCGTGGTTTTGTATGAACCACTTGGCTTTCGGGCAGGGTTGCTTTATTCGTTAGATTTGCCCATAACCACTCCATTGCATCTTCACCATAATAATCTATAGGGAGTAAAATGTTCTCAAATGGCGGTTTACCATCTAAATAGCTCGTATTTTCAACTTCAATGTAGCGTAATTGTGAATTTTTACCTTCTACTTGGCTATTTAACGCGACATAAGCTCGTGATGTGTAATCCGGTAATTGTTTAACATTATTACGGCCATGTACAATATAGGTTTTGATTCCATTTAAATTAGCCGAAGCAATGATTTGCCCCATACCATATTGAACGCGCGGATCGTTTATTTTTTTATATAAACATATAGCCCCTTTACTATTATAATCAATGTTTTCTTTGCTTTCAGAACTAGAATAGAAATCTCTTCTAGGTGAAATCACATCTTCATTATTGACCAGCGCTAACGCAGTTGAATCATTACCAATCCATACAGGTAAATGCCCATTAGATAATCCCCAAAGTTGTTCAAAGGCGACTTCTTTTAATGGTGCAACTTTACCGGTATAGTAAATAGGATTTTGTTGCGTGCTAGCAACCGAATAGTTGCACATTCTTTCGGTGATGTCGTAGTGTCCGTAAGCGCTAATGTATTGATAAGGTAAACTGACCGTTTCTTTAAAATAAAAATAGGGTAATTGCATATCCATTTCAGGCGTCCACCCATATTTATGCAGCTTTTCAAGCGCTTCTTCAGGTGTGCCTTCTTTTAATAGTTTAGCTTGTTTTAAGTCATTACAGCGGTTTTGTGAAAAAACATATTTATCGGCAAAAGGAATATGGTTATCTTTATTGTTTTCAATAATTGCTGGCACAGCACAAGGGATATAAAGTGAAGCATATGCGCTGTATTGTGCTATCGATTGATATTCGATTTTAACAGGAGGATTTTTACCAAATTGTACGCTAGCGGGTATTTTTTTGGAATAAGGTACAATTTGCGGGTTTACTGCGACGATTCCTTTTATCACATTATTTTTGTCAAGTTCACCCGCTTTAAGTGCCGCACCGCCGCCATCACTCGCTCCATAGACTAATACTAATGTATTGTCTTTGTTATATTTGATTGTTTTATCTGGTGAATATAATGTATTGAGTTGATAAAATGCAAATTCGATAGAATTTAAAACAAATTCCCCCCAACGCTGCTCTGAATTCTGTCTTGAATGCAGTTGCTTTATGGCGTAGCGGTTGGGATAGGCTTTAACATACCTTTCTCGATTGTTAATATCTGGTTTAAAAAGAAGATTATCTGTTTGTGTTTTGCCATCAATGGCAAATCCACGCTGATTAGTGATATCATAAATACCATTGCCTAATCCCTTATCGTTGTAAACAACCGCACAGTTATGACGTAATCCCCATAATCCTCTAATTTGTACATCGTGAGCATTAAATAATCCATCGGAATCGGTGGAAGGCACCGCAACAATGCAAGGTTTGTTTTTATCAAAATCCAAAGGGATTTGTAATAATAAACCGACAGTTTCTTCTTTATTTTTAAGGGTGGCTAAAACCTCAGTACCTGCCACTTTGCCATCAAACAATGGGGTTAAGGTTTTACGCTGATAACCAAAAAGAGTGCCTTCTCCCGTTTTAGTATCAATGAATCGGTTAAGTTTTGATTGCCTTAATTCTTGAGTTGTTGGCTGCTTAGGGTTAGCCTGCTTAAGATTGATTTTAGTTGTTGATAGCGGTGTAAAGCCTAAACCCGCTGTGGCTAAGTCATCGCTATCACCATCATAATAGTTTGTACTTTCTATGGTTAACCATTGAGGTTTTACAATAGTATTATTCTCGTCACGGCTAATATTTAAACGTGTATTACCTTTGGCCTGTACTGTAAAAACAATCGTAGTTGTAGTAAGAAGAATTAATGATGTTAATATTTTTATCGTTCTTGTGTTCATGAAAATATTTCCTTTTTTAACAACCAAGCTTGTCGTCAAAGTATTTTTTATGTTGCTTGCAGTATTAATAATGTAACTATTTTCTAGGTAAATGATTATACACGATATTTTGTTTGTTGGGATTGGTTTGGTAAATTAAGATTGCATAATCCCCAAAACGCCGCAATAATTTTTTCTGATAAACGTCTTTTTTGAACACAGATCCCAACGTCAAACGGTTCCATTAAATTGGTTGACCATTCAGTAATTCTTTCCCGAATTCTTTCAGGGCTATTTTCCATAACAACTTTAGGTAATAAGGCTACACCGCAACCTAATGCCACCATAGAAACAATTGCCTCGTGACCTGCAACTGTTGCATAAATTTTGGGGCTCATGATTTTTTGCTGTTTAAACCATAAATCAATGCGGTGCCGGCTTGGGCCATGTTCCGGTAGAATAAAAGGTATATTATGCCAATCCGGTTTTTTTTGGTGTAATTTATCACTAAATGAGCTATTGAGTTTGGGTATGAGTAACACCATCTCTATTTCACCAAACTTTAAAAATTCGACTCCTGAAGGTAATTGTTTAGGCTTGCCTGCAATGGCTAAATCGGCTTGATTGGACTGAATTTTTTCAACCGCATCTGCTGCATCGCCGGTTGAGAGTTTAATTTCTACAAGCGGGTAATTAATTCGAAAGCGGTCAAGTATTTCAGGTAAATGGCTGTAAGCGGCTGTTACTGAACAAAATAGAGTTAATTCGCCAACTAATTGTTGATTGGATTGATCTAATTCTTGCCGCACTTGCTGATGCAAACTGATTACTTGCTGAGCAAAACGTTTTACCTTTTCTCCTTCTGGTGTCATTTGGACTTGGCGATTGTCACGAATAAAAAGGGTATGACCAAAATGTTCCTCTAAGCGTTGTATTTGTCTGGATAGCGTTGAAGGGCTTACATGCATAGCATCAGCGGTCATACCAAAATGGCATGTTTCGCATAAATGTAAGAACAATTTTAAATCACGAATATTCATAACAAAATCCAATTTATACTGAAAGCTAGGTTTTCTTTCAAACTAAAAAAATGGCAACTAATCAATACTAGTTTAAGCAAACATTATGCATAGATAAACCAATAACGCAAATAACAACATAAATAACTGCAATGGTAAAAATTGACTGGATCTGTTAAAATGGTCAATTATTTTTTGCAGGATAATTATCGTTAATTTTATGACAGAACAAGCTTATTTAGATGAAGTGAATGCGCGTCGCACTTTTGCTATTATTTCGCATCCCGATGCAGGTAAAACAACCATTACCGAAAAAGTATTATTATTTGGTCATGCCATTCAAACAGCTGGAACGGTAAAAGGTCGCGGCGCCAATGCCCAGCACGCTAAATCCGACTGGATGGAGATGGAAAAGCAGCGTGGTATTTCGATTACAACTTCTGTCATGCAGTTTCCTTATAATGAATGTCTGGTTAATTTACTCGATACCCCAGGACATGAAGACTTCTCAGAAGATACCTATCGAACTTTAACGGCCGTTGATAGCTGTTTAATGGTGATTGATGCAGCAAAAGGGGTTGAAGATCGCACGCGTAAATTAATGGAAGTAACGCGTTTACGTAATACGCCGATTTTGACCTTCATGAATAAGCTTGACCGCGATATTCGTGATCCAATGGAACTGCTTGATGAAGTTGAGAATGAGCTCAATATCATGTGTGCACCAATTACTTGGCCAATTGGTTGTGGTAAGTTATTTAAAGGTGTCTACCATTTAGCCAAAGATGAAACATATCTTTATCAATCAGGTCAGGGTCATACCATTCAAGAAGTCCGTATTATTAAAGGCTTAACTAATCCTGAATTAGATGCCGCAGTTGGCGATGATTTAGCTGCTCAGCTTCGTGATGAACTTGAGTTAGTGCAAGGTGCATCGAATGAATTTGATTTACAAGCGTTTTTATCCGGTGATTTAACTCCCGTCTTTTTTGGTACCGCATTAGGTAATTTTGGTGTTGATCATATGTTAGATGGCTTAACGGCTTGGGCACCAACACCACAGCCCCGACAAACAGATAAGCGCGAAGTTGAGGCAAGTGAAGAAAAGTTTACAGGTTTTGTCTTTAAGATTCAGGCAAATATGGATCCAAAACACCGAGACCGCGTTGCGTTTATGCGTATTGTGTCGGGTAAATATGAAAAAGGCATGAAATTGCGCCATGTTCGTCTTGCTAAAGATGTCAATATCTCTGATGCATTAACCTTTATGGCAGGCGATCGTGAACATGTAGAAGAGGCTTACGCAGGCGATATTATTGGATTGCATAATCATGGCACTATCCAAATTGGTGACACCTTTACCCAAGGTGAAGATCTTAAGTTTACCGGTATTCCTAACTTTGCCCCGGAACTATTCCGTCGAATTCGTTTAAAAGATCCGCTAAAACAAAAACAATTATTAAAAGGATTAGTGCAATTGTCTGAAGAGGGCGCTGTGCAGGTATTTCGACCATTAGCCAACAATGACTTAATCGTTGGAGCAGTTGGTGTACTTCAGTTTGATGTGGTCGTTGCTCGATTAAAATCTGAATATAATGTTGAAGCAATTTATGAACCAGTGAATGTGACCACCGCACGCTGGGTAGAATGTAGTGATGTGAAGAAATTCGAAGAGTTTAAACGCAAGTGTGAGCAAAATTTAGCGTTAGATGGGGGTGATAATTTATCCTATATTGCGCCAAGTATGGTTAACTTAAATCTAACTCAAGAACGTTATCCAGATGTCGAATTTAGAAAAACACGGGAACATTAATTGTTATTATTTTTCTATTGTTGTTTGAAAAAATGAAGAGCTGGGTTTTCCCAGCTTTTTTATATTGTAGAGAAATTGAAACGATATAAAATAAAGGCGACAGCCAGTATTAGTATCCGTACTTTGATCACTCAATTAATTGTATAACATTGCTGACGAGTTGACTGTCAACATTTACAACAAGATTTAAGGTGTTTGATTTTTAGGTAAATAGGCGACGAAGAAAATTGCTATAGATTACGTTGTAATTGACTCGTTTTTCTATCTCAATCCAATATTGTTATTGAACGTAACTTGTGACTTAGTTGATGACTTACATTTAACCAAGCTCTTTTTAATCTAGTAATGGCGTCAAAAATGTGGCGGGTAAATTGCCATAATAGATTAGTGACACCAAGTGCTTTCAGATTATGATTTACTAGATTATCTTTTATTTAAGATAGATAATAGAAAACTTACATCTCAATTTTTAACCAGATAAATTTATCTGATTAAATTTTTTAAAAAATTACTAGGAACTGCGGTCAGTTTTCTTTTTTAGAAATTTATTAAATTCATCATAGAATATGACATATTAGGCGGAGAATATATGCATAAGATAAAAATAACGCTCTTAATTGTGCTAGCTTTTTTTTACTTCAATTCATCTTTTGCGATTGAAAACAAACTTTCACATCCTGTTTTATTAGAAAAGGTTCAACAAAGTGATCGCGATAATCGCCAATACGAAGTCATCGAACTAGCCAATAAAATGCGTGTATTATTAGTATCCGATCCTAAAGCCGTGAAGTCATTAGCATCGCTCGCCTTACCTGTTGGCTCTTTACAAGATCCTGCTGATCAACAAGGTTTAGCTCACTATACTGAACATATGGTCTTGATGGGGTCAAAAAAGTATCCTGAACCAGCTAGTTTTTCTCAATTCTTAAATCGCCATGCAGGTAGTTATAATGCGAGTACTGCTGCTTACCGGACTGCTTTTTATTTTGAAGTTGAAAATGGCGCATTTAATCATGCGTTAGATTATTTAGCTCAAGCGATTGCTAACCCTATTTTAGATCCAAAATTTGCAGATAAAGAGCGAAATGCCGTTAATGCTGAGCTGACAATGGCCAGATCAAACGATGGTTTTCGTATTGGACAAGTTGATTCTGAAACAATTAATAAAAAGCACCCTGCGTCACAATTTTCAGGGGGAAATTTAGAAACCCTAAGTGATAAATCAACAAGTAAATTACACGATGCGTTAGTTAATTTTCATAAAAATTATTACTCAGCTAACATTATGGTAGGGGTTGTCTATAGCAATCAATCTATTAATAAATTGGCAAAACTTGCTGAATCTACTTTTGGTCAAATTCCTAATAACAATATTCAAGCTCCAAAAGTTGAGCAAACCGCTATGACAAGTGACGTATTAGCTAAACAAATTACTATGTTACCTGCTCAGCCTAAAAAATTGATGCTGTTACAATTTCCAATTGAAAATAATTTAGTTAAATTTGCCGATAAAAGTGATGAATATATTGCTTATTTAATTAGTAATCGTAGTCAAAACACGTTATCAGAACAATTACAAAATCAAGGATTGATTGAAAACATTAGTGCATCAAACGATCCTATTCGTTATGGTAATAGTGGTGTTTTTAGTATTAATGTAAGTTTGACTGATGAAGGCCTTGCTCAAAAAGATAAAGTGATAGCGGCTATTTTCAATTATTTACAATTAATACAAAAAGATGGGGTAAAGGATTCTTATTACGAAGAACTTAAAAAAGTATTAGCACTTGAATTTAAATATCAAGATATTGAACGAGATATGTCTTATGTTGAATGGCTATCTGATCAGATGTTGCTTTATCCAATCCAAAATATTTTAAACGCTGACTTTATTGCATCGCATTTTGATAAAGATGCGATAATCAACCGTTTAAAGAGCCTAACGCCAGATAATGCTAGAATTTGGACCATTGCACCAAATCAACCTACTGATAAAGTTGCCTATTTTGTTGAAGCACCTTATAAAATTGATGCTATAACAAGTGAACAAAAATCAAATTGGTCGAATTTAGCAAAAAGCTTTTCGTTTACTTTGCCTGAACTAAATCCTTATATTCCAGATGATTTTACGATTGTTAACCCAAATAGCAATCAATCTGAGCCTTTAGAATTTAATAAGCGCGGTAATCATATCCATTTTGTTAGCCAATATTTTGGTCAAGAACCTAAAGCCGCAATTGTCGTTTCATTACGTAATGATCAAGCTTTTAGTGATGCGAAATCTCAAGTTGCGTTTGATTTGCTCGATTATCTTGTTAGCCGTAATCTAGCACAACTTCAATTCCAAGCTAATGTGGCCGGCATTGAATTGTCGACTGGTCGTGATAATGGTTTGATGGTGACAGCTAATGGTTTTAATCAGCACCTTCCCGAAATGGTATTAGCGGTACTTAATCGTTATCAGCAAATAATTGTTGATGAGCAAAGTTTAGCCTTAGCTAAATCGTGGTATATCCAAAAATTAGATGCAATTGAGCATGCGAATAGTTATCAGTTAGCCGCCAATCCTGTCAATGCATTATCTGTATTACCTCATTACTATGAACGTAATTTAAGAAAACAAATCACAGCAGATATGAGTGTTAACGATATTGTAGCTTATCGTGATGAGCTGATGACGCATTCAGTTCCTTATATGCTAAGTTTAGGTAATTTATCGAATCAAAGCTCGTTAGATCTTTATCATAAAATTCAAGAAAAATTTGCATCTAACGCGCAATTTACACCAACTGATAACCTTAAAATTAATGCACCATTAACGGCACGCATTACTCAAGAGGCGAAAGCAACTGATAATGCTTTAATGATGAGTTATATTCCGACTAATTATGATCGAAATTCGAGCCGCGTCTTGAGTTATACGCTTTCAAAGATTATATCGCCTTGGTTTTTCGATCAATTACGATCTAATGAACAGTTAGGTTATGCTGTTTTTGCTGTATCAATGTCAGTAGGCGATTCTTCTGGTATTAGCTTTATTATACAAAGTAATCAATACGATCCTGCTTATTTGCTAGGCCGTTATCAGCATTTCTATCCAATTATGCTGCAAAAATTACAAGCATTATCCAAAAATGATATAGAACAATATAAAAAAGCAGTGCTTGATGAATTGACGATGCCACCTCAAACGTTAAATGAAGAATTAGAACGTTATCTGGCTGATTATCGTTTATCACATTTTTCGTTTGATTCACGCGATAAGAAAATAGCCGAAGTGAAAAAAATTGATAAACAAGACCTAATTGATTTTTATAATAACGCTATTGTTAAACAGAAAGGTTTGGTGTTTGCTTCGCAAGTATTAGGGCAAGCGTCACAAGGTTCGAAAAAACCTGAAGCGATTACTGAATATACTGAATTTGCAGATGCATCAAAATTACAAGATGTTTTGCTAAAATAGTTGACTAAAATGTGGATGTTACCTTAAACATTTTTAGCGAAAATTGGCATTGTTATCACCTTGTGATACACTGCCAAGATTCGAATATTTTGAGTCAATTATGATTAGTGAAGCAATTGATTATTTGGCAATAGGGCAGCGATTACGCGCTTACCGTATTGCCGCCTCACTTAAAGCCGAAGATGTAGCTAAGAGTTTAAGAATTTCAAGAGCTGCTGTTTATCGCTTAGAAAAAGGTGAAATCGTTAAAATTGAAACATTAGAGCGATTAGCACTATTGTTAGACACTTCTTTAGCCAGCCTGCTTGGTATTGATACGGAATATTATTCAAGTGGCGAAGGGTTTTTTGAACGTATGCGTCAGTTGGAAGAACAATCAACCCATATTTATTCACACTTTGATCCCTTCTCTTTTTTGCTAACTTCACCACACTATTTATCGCATTTGGCTATGATGCTTGAGGAGTCCGGTGAAGCGATTGAATCAGATAAATATGCGGTGAGTTTATCAATTTTGAAACATCGTAAAACGCAATTTTATCAGTCTGTTCCTAAAGTGATTAATTTAATAAGTTTACGCAATGTTGAGCGTTTTTTGCATATTGGTTTAGTCGGTAATTTAACCATTTCGCCGGGAAAAAAATCGGAAAGAATGTTATTAGCGCGTCAAGAAGTTTATCATTTAATTGAACTTTTAGAACACCAATCTTATGCGCCGACAATTGCTATTACTGAACAGGCTATTCCGTCGATAGCTTTTCAAATCTTTTATCAAGATCAAAATCCGATCTCTTTAGCGATGAGTCCATTTCGTTTGGGGGAATTACCCAATGTGACAACGGGGATTGCTTCAATTACTTCATCATTTGATGCAATCAAGCGATATCGTTCTTTATTTGATAAATTATGGCAAAATAGTGCTAAAGATAAGCAAGCTATTGATTTGTTAAAAGCGACGCTAGAAAAATTTTAAAAAATATTTATAGAGAGTGATTATGTTATCTATAACATTACAACCGATAAAAAAAATTAATGGGACAATCAATTTACCTGGGTCAAAAAGTGTCTCTAATCGAGCATTACTATTATCTGCACTGAGTAAAGGTAATACCCGTTTGACCAATTTGCTTGATAGTGATGATGTACGTTACATGCTTGATGCTTTGAAGGCTTTAGGTATTAAGTATCAACTATCTGATGATCGCACTATTTGTGATATTCAGGGCATCGGTCGTCACTTGCAAGTGACTCACCCTTTGGAATTGTTTCTTGGAAATGCTGGCACTGCGATGCGTCCATTAACAGCGGCATTATGTTTGGGTAACAATAATATTATATTAACAGGCGAACCTCGTATGAAAGAGCGCCCAATAGGGCATTTAGTCGATGCTCTGCGTCAAGGCGGTGCTAAAATCGACTATCTTGAAAACGAAGGTTACCCACCACTGCATATTCATGGTGGTTTTAGTGGAGGCAATATTAACGTTGATGGAACGGTTTCAAGTCAGTTTTTAACCGCTTTATTAATGACTGCACCGCTAGCGGATAAAGATACCGAAATTACCATTATTGGTGATTTGGTTTCGAAACCTTATATTGATATTACAATTAAGATGATGGCGATTTTTGGTGTCACAGTTACCAATCATGATTATCAAAAATTTACCATTAAAGCCAAACAATGTTATCAATCTCCTGGCAATTATTTAGTCGAGGGTGATGCTTCGTCCGCTTCTTATTTTTTAGCCGCTGCGGCAATTAAAGGCGGTACGGTGCGTGTTACTGGTATAGGTAAAAAAAGTTTACAAGGCGATACCCAATTTGCACATGTACTTGAAAAAATGGGTGCTAAAGTGATTTGGGCAGATGATTATATTGAATGTACTCGGGGGGAATTAAATGGTATTGATATGGACATGAACCATATTCCCGATGCAGCAATGACTATTGCCACTACAGCTTTATTTGCTAAAGGACCAACTACTATTCGCAATATTTATAACTGGCGCGTAAAAGAAACCGATCGTTTATATGCGATGGCAACTGAACTACGAAAGGTTGGGGCTACGGTTGAAGAGGGGCCTGATTATATTACTATAGTTCCTCCTGCAAAATTAACGCATGCAAAAATCGAAACATATAACGATCACCGCATTGCAATGTGTTTTTCATTAGTTGCATTATCAGATACACCGGTGACCATATTAGATCCTAAATGCACAATGAAAACTTTTCCAGATTACTTTGAACAATTTGAACGATTAAGCGAATATTAATATGACTAAAACTGTTCCCGTAATTGCCATTGATGGACCTAGTGGCGTAGGTAAAGGCACATTATGCCAAGCATTGGCTAATCATTTTAATTGGCACCTTTTAGATTCAGGGGCTATTTATCGAGTATTGGCATTTTCAGCCTTGCAACAAAACATCGCGCTTGATGATGAAAGCCAGCTTGTTAAATTGGCGTTAAATCTGCCTTTAACCTTCGATTCTACGGGGGCTGAAGTAAAAGTTTTATTACAGAATAACGATGTAACTAACGCTATCCGCACCGAACAAACAGGTGGAGCCGCATCAAAAGTGGCTTCGTTAAGTCAAGTGAGAGTTGCATTATTACAACGACAGCGTGATTTTAAACAGGTTCCAGGGTTGATTGCTGATGGTCGCGATATGGGAACCGTTGTATTCCCAGATGCACCAGTCAAAATCTTTCTCGATGCCAGTGCGCAATCTCGAGCAGAAAGAAGAATGAAACAGTTGCAAGATAAGCAAAATCATGCTAAATTCGCCGAAATTTTGCAGGAGATAACTGCGCGTGATGAGCGTGATCGTAATCGGGCTGTTGCGCCGTTAAAACCTGCTGTTGATGCACTTATAATTGATACTACATCACTTTCTATTCAAGATGTTTTTAATCAATCTATTAAGTATATAAACCAAAAACTCGAGCAATAAATTTTTTTATTGCTTGAACCAAGCTCCACAAAAGGATAGGTGGAGTTCCGTAAACAACCCCACAAGACATGATGTAATGTGGACGTTAATATTAATTTAAGTATATAAATATGACTGAATCTTTTGCTCAACTCTTTGAAGAGTCTTTAAATCAACTAGACACTCGTTCTGGTAATATGATCCGTGGTACTGTCGTTGCAATCGACAAAGATGTTGTTTTAGTTGATGCTGGTTTAAAATCTGAATCAGCAATTCCAGTAGAGCAGTTTAAAAATGCCCAAGGCGAATTAGAAGTTCAAGTAGGTGACGTTGTTGACGTTGTGCTTGACTCAATTGAAGATGGCTTTGGTGAAACAATCTTATCTCGTGAAAAAGCTAAACGTCATGAAGCGTGGCTGACACTAGAAAAAGCAGTTGAAGATGCTGCAACAGTTTTAGGTGTTATCAATGGTAAAGTTAAAGGTGGCTTTACGGTTGATCTTAATGGCGTACGTGCGTTCCTACCTGGTTCACTTGTTGACGTTCGTCCATTACGCGATACTTCACATATTGAAAATCGCGAAATTGAATTAAAAGTTATTAAATTAGATCAAAAACGTAACAACGTTGTTGTTTCACGTCGTGCAGTTATCGAATCTGAAAATAGCGCAGAAAGAGAACAACTTCTTGAAAATCTACAAGAAGGTTCAGAAGTTAAAGGTATCATTAAAAATCTTACTGATTACGGTGCATTCGTTGATCTTGGTGGGGTTGATGGTTTACTTCACATCACTGATATGGCTTGGAAACGTGTTAAACATCCAAGTGAAGTGGTTGAAGTGGGTCAAGAATTACTTGTTAAAGTGCTTAAATTCGATAAAGACCGTTCACGTGTTTCTCTTGGCTTAAAACAATTAGGCGAAGATCCATGGGTTTCAATCGCTAAACGTTACCCAGAAGGAACAAAAGTAACTGGTAAAGTAACTAACTTAACTGATTACGGTTGTTTTGTTGAAATTGAAACTGGTGTTGAAGGTTTAGTACACGTTTCAGAAATGGATTGGACAAACAAAAACATTCACCCATCTAAAGTAGTTAGCTTAGGTGATGTGGTTGAAGTCGTTGTTCTTGAAATTGATGAAGAACGTCGTCGTATCTCTTTAGGTCTTAAACAATGTAAACCAAACCCATGGTTACAATTTGCTGAGTCACACAATAAAGGTGATAAAGTTAGCGGTAAGATCAAATCAATCACTGACTTTGGTATCTTCATCGGTTTAGATGGCGGTATTGATGGTTTAGTTCATCTTTCAGATATCTCTTGGAATATGCCAGGCGAAGAAGCAGTTAAAGCTTATAAGAAAGGTGACGATATCGAAGCGGTTGTGTTACAAGTTGACGCAGAGCGCGAGCGTATTTCTTTAGGTATTAAACAATTAGAAGATGATCCTTTCAATAATTTTGCTGCAAACTATAAAAAAGGCACTATTGTTAAAGGTAAAGTGACTGCTGTTGATGCTAAAGGTGCAACTATCGAAATTGCTGATGGTATTGAAGGTTACTTAAAAGCTCAAGATATTGCTCGTGAACGTATTGAAGATGCAACTACTGCACTGAAAGTCGGTGACGAAGTTGAAGCTAAGATTGTTAACATTGATCGTAAGTCTCGTGCGATTTCATTATCAGTACGCGCTAAAGATGAAGCTGATGAAAAAGAAGCACTTGCTGCTGTAAATAATACTGCAACTCAAGAAGAAGCATCATTTACTAATGCAATGGCTGAAGCTTTCAAAGCTGCTTCAAAAACTGAGTAAAAATTGTTTATGTAAAGAGTAAAGAGGGCTTGCCCTCTTTTTCTTTTGTGGTATAAAATAAATCAGTTATATACCACACAAAATAAATTAGGAGTGACCATGAACAGATCAGATTTAGCCGAAAAGATAGTTAACTGGCGGACACACCTTCCTGTACAACTAGTTGATGATGCTGTAAGAGATATTATCGAACAGATCGCTTTAGCTATGGAAAGTAATGATCGTGTTGAAATTCGAGGTTTTGGTAGTTTTAGTTTGAACTATCGTGCCCCACGTAAAGCGAGAAATCCTAGAACAGGTGGTAATGTTGAAGTTAAACATAAATATATCCCTCACTTCAAGCCGGGTAAAGAATTACGTGAACGAGTTAATAATGCTGCCAAAGCATAAGTTTGCATAATATTACAAAAAAACCTTTGACTAAAATCAAAGGTTTTTTTATTTATAACAATACAGGTATTCATCAATCAATGCTTGCAGCACCATTCTAGATTACCGACACCTCTTCTTTAGCTGTGATTCGAATTAACGTAAAAAAAGTTTATCTAAAAATCAGTTTAGTTTTGTAAAAGTTTTTCAACTAATCAATAAAATGGAAGCAACCTCTAGAAATTAGCAAATGGAATATTTTGAGAAAACGGTTATATGATAGCTTGATAGCCAATCAAAATTAATTCTATCAAAATCAATGCGGCAACTTTTTTCACTGGATCTATTAGCAATAATTTTTTCTTTAGGTTGTTTGCCACTTATGTTTTTATCTTCATTACCTTCTTATGAACAGTGGTATATGTTGGCTATTGTTCTTGTTAATTTTATTTTGATTGTCCCATCAACGTATTATCGCTTTACAATCATGATTGCGGTATTTATCCTTAGCTTTTTATGGTCTACTGCTTATAGTCATCAATATTTATCTAATATTGAACCTTATATCGATAAGACCTTGGTTGTGCAAGCTAAAGTCGAAACAATTGATGTTCAAGCCCAAAACATAACAGAACCGTATTATATAAAATTTGCCCTAATCAATTCTGACCAGCATTATTTGTCTTTTAATCCGACTATTTCAGTCTATTGGGATCAGCCAATTATTCCTAAAGCTGGTCAAATTTGGCAACTTACGTTGAAAACCAAAGTCAGCCAAGGTTATTTGAATGAAGGGGGTTTTGATAGTCAACGCTTTGCAATTGCCAACAGACGCCTATTATCAGCAAAATTAAAACAAGCTAAATTACTTGAAGATAAGCGTGATGTTAGACAAGTTATAGCAGATTATGCGTTACCCTATATTAATCTATGTGTTTACCGAGGAATCATGATTGCGCTTGCTTTTGGAGAGCGCACACAAATAAGTGGTGAAGATCGCCTAATAATGATGCAAACAGGTATAGCTCATTTAATGGCAATATCTGGTATGCATATTCTTTTAGTTTTTTATTTTTGTTGGTTTATTGTTAAAACAGCTATGTTTTTACTGCCAAATCGTTATATACATTATTTTGTACCAATAATAGTTGGTTGGCTAAGTGCGTTATTTTATGCTTGGCTAACAGGATTTAATCCGCCAACACTACGTGCAATATTCGCACTATCAATATGGATATATTTACGCTATCAAAGCTACCATTTAAGCGCTTGGCAAAAAGTTAATCGAATTATTGCAATATTACTCTTATTTGATCCGTTGATGATTTTATCAGAAAGTTTTTGGTTATCTTGCTACGCGGTTATCAGTTTACTCTTTCTATCCCAATGGATGCCTTTACCACACCGTTTTAAACAAAAAAAACGTTGGTATTTAATCCGGTTATTGCATCTACAATTTGGCTTAACGTTATTATTATTACCTATACAATTTTTTATTTTTCACGGGATAAGTACTGTTGCATTATTCTCCAATTTAATAGCAATTCCACTTATCACACTATGTACCTTTCCTGCTATTTTATTGGCACTATTATTTAGTTTGGTAAATTGTTTTTATTTATCCTTGTGGTTTTGTTTTGTTGCAGATATTTCTCTTAAAGGATTATTTTTATGTTTAAAAGCAATGAATATGTTGTGGTTGACGTTACCGGCTAATTTTTATCTACTAAGTTTAATTGGTTGGTTGATGATTATTGTTATTCGTACTGAACTTTGGCGTCATTTTTTCGTGACTATATTGTCTATTTTATGCTTAATGATTTCACCATTTTTTGTTGTTCTTGATTATGTTTGGCGAGTAGACATGTTAGATGTTGGCCATGGGCTGGCTATTGTGATTCATAATGGAAAGTCAGCTATTTTGTACGATACAGGTGCTAAATGGGATAAAAATTCAGTAGCAGAGCAGGTCATTATACCGTTTTTATTGCAGCATAATTTAACAATTGAAGGCATTATTATTAGTCACCAACATAATGATCATATTGGTGGGCTGAATATTTTAAAGCGTATCTATCCAAAAGCGTGGCTGATGAGTTCATCATCATCATTAAATAATGATTATTTATGCTTAGCGGGTAATCACATTACGTGGAAACAGCTTTCTTTTAATATTTTATGGCCTAAAAAGCTTGTTAATTATGCACAAAATAAAGACTCATGTGTGATACAAATAACTGATGGTCTATTCTCGGTATTGTTAACGGGGGATTTAGAGCGAACGCAAGAGTATCAGTTAATTGAACAATATGGAGTTAAATTATCTTCAACATTTTTACAAGTTCCTCATCATGGTAGCATGAGCTCATCAAGCTATGCTTTTTTAAATCGGGTAAAACCGAAAAGTGCATTGGTGTCGACTTCGCGCTATAATGCTTGGAACTTACCCGCAGATAAGATTACTTTACGTTATCATGAACTTAACTTAGATTATCATGTTACTGCAAGGACAGGTCAAATTAGTCTATTTTTTAATAAATTAGCGTGGAATATCAAAACAATGCGGGAACAAGTGAGTCCTAGGTGGTATCATGATTGGCTTGGGCGTTTACCTATTTATGAGTAAAATAATAGCCAATATCGCAATATTTATATTACGTCAGATGTGGCAGTAATGGTAACAAAACATAATCAAGTGATAATAAATGATGATTGAAAAATTATGGTATGGTAAAAATAGATTATATTGGTTACTTATTCCTTTTTCTTTGTTATATGGTTTGATTGTTTTTGTTCGTCGCCAGTTATATCGATTCGGCCTTTTAAAATCATGGCATTCACCTGTTCCGATTGTTGTTGTTGGCAATTTATCCGTCGGCGGTAATGGTAAAACACCTTTCACGATTGGTTTGATTCAAGCTTTACAAGCTAAAGGGTTACATGTTGGTGTTGTTTCACGAGGATATGGCGGTAAAGCTGATTCTTATCCCTTGATTTTAGATGACAATACAACAACAGCTCAAGCGGGTGATGAACCGATTCTGATTTATCAACGCACTCAGGCGCCTGTTGCGGTAGCACCGAAACGGGTTGATGCGGTCAAAGCTTTATTACAACACTATCAGTTAGATGTTATTTTGACTGATGATGGCTTACAACATTATGCGCTAGCTCGTAACATAGAAGTTGTTGTAGTCGATGGTAAACGTCAATTTGGCAATGGGTGGTGGATTCCTGCAGGTCCAATGCGAGAGCGACAAAACCGTTTAACGTCAGTAGATTTAATAATCATTAATGGTGATAGCGATAGTCTGTTAGCTGAGAAATATCCTAATAAAACTTATACTATGCAATTGGCTCCCAACTATGCCATTAATTTGCTTACTCAAGAAAAAAAACCATTATCTTCGTTACAAAATATCTGTGCTATTGCTGGAATTAGCAATCCTAAACGTTTTTTTGATATGTTAACAATGATGCATGCGAATTTAATTAAAACGGTATCATTTGCTGATCATCAACAATTTACTTTGCCATTGTTAACAGATATAGCAACTGATCAACAAATTATTTTAATGACAGAAAAAGATGCAGTAAAATGTCAACAATTTGCATTACCAAATTGGTGGTATTTACCTGTAGATGCCATTATACCTATGCCAGCAATTAACCATATCTGTTCATTATTAGCGGATATAACATCACATAGAGAATAAATTATGAAAACGCTTCTTCTTAATGCTATTGCTTGCCCTAAATGTCATGGCAAATTGCAATATGATAAAGAACATAATCAGCTAATTTGTCAAACTGATAAATTAGTTTTTCCTGTAAAGGATGGTATTCCCGTATTACTTGAAACCGAGGCGATGGCGCTGACTCAAGTAAAATTTAATCAAGAATAGAACATTACAAGGATTAGTTATGAATTTTTCTGTTATTATTCCAGCAAGATATGCATCAAGCCGTTTACCTGCAAAACCTTTAGCAGATATACATGGTAAACCGATGATCGTACGAGTGATGGAACAGGCAAAAAAGTCATCGGCAAATCGAGTCATTGTTGCAACCGATCATCAGCAAGTTTTCGAGGTAGTAAAAAAACATGGTGGTGAAGTGATTCTAACCAGTGATAAACATAACTCGGGGACTGAGCGTCTGGCCGAAGTCATTAATACCTTTCAATTTGCTGATGATGAAGTGATTGTTAATGTTCAAGGTGATGAGCCACTTATTCCCCCTATTATTATTGATCAAGTCGCTGAAAATTTAGTCAAATATAAAACAGGCATGGCAACTTTAGCTGTGCCTATTGAGTCGGTTGAAGAAGCGTTTAATACTGGCGCGGTTAAAGTTGTGATGGATAAAGATGGCTATGCACTTTATTTTTCTCGAGCGACTATTCCTTGGGAGCGGGATCGCTTCGCGAAAGCTAGCAATTTATTTAATCAATCCAGTATTGGTGATTTTTACCTTCGCCACATTGGTATTTATGCTTATCGAGCAGGTTTTATTCGTCAGTATATCAACTGGGCACCTTCTTCACTTGAGCAAATTGAAATGCTTGAACAGCTTAGAGTTCTTTGGTACGGTGAAAAAATTCATGTTGCAGTAGCTAAAGAGTCACCCGCTATTGGTGTTGATACGCAACAAGATTTAGAAAAAGTCAGAGAGTTATTTAAGGAGCAATAATGGCCATATTTAACGGCTTTTCTCAAGCGGGTTTAAATTTTTTACAAGATGCTTGGATTCACAACAGTAAAACTTGGTTTGATGAACATCGTTCGATTTATGATAACGACTTAGTTAAACCATTTAAGTTATTGGTTGAACAATTAACCCCAGAAATGTTAAAAATTGATGAGTGGTTTGAAACCAAACCTGCGATAGGTAAAACCATATCACGCATCCATCGTGATACTCGATTTTCCAAAGATAAAACACTGTATCGAAGCCGATTGTGGCTAACATTTAAACGACCAAACAAGGATTGGAAAGAAGCGCCTGCTTATTTTTTTGAAATTAGCCCGAATAGTTATCAATATGGTTTAGGTTATTATTGTGCATCCAAACAAACTATGGATATTTTTCGTGAAGAGATTGCTAATGATACTGCTAAGTTTTTAGAGATGATTCGTTGCGTCAAAAAACCTTTTGAGTTGGTTGGTGAAAGTTATAAACGACCACTGATTAAAGATCAAGATGAAAAGATAGCAACATGGTATAACCGTAAAAGTTTAGCTGTTATGGTAACCAATAATCATATAGCTGATGTACTAGATAGTGATCTGCCAAATAAATTGATAAAAGGATTTAAAAAAATCGTTCCTCTTTATGATTATTTAATGCGGGTTGAAATGATCAAAAATATACCTAAACTTTAATTGATGTCAGAACAGTAGGGCATCAACGTGCCCTATGTCTCATTATCAGTTAGTGCTTGGATTAACTATCTGAATATTATTTAATCAGTTAAATATTGGGGAAATTTAATACCAGCTCTTTTACGCCGTTAATGATAAATTGGGTACCGACACAAACTAATAAAAATCCCATAATTCTAGAGGTTGCTTCAATACCACTTTTCCCCATAAATCGCATGATACTGCCTGCACTACGCATACAAAACCATAAAATAATACACAATAATAGTGGCACCATTATAGAAGTGGTATAAACGACCCAAGTCGATACGTTGTAACCACCACTTTTAACCGTTGAAGCCATACTAATAATCATCGCAATCGTACCTGGGCCAGCAGTACTCGGCATTGCTAATGGGACAAACGCAATATTGTTTGATGTTTCTCGTTTTTTTGCATCGGCTTCTAACGTTTTATGAGATGGTTGCTGGGGGAATAGCATTCTAAAACCGATAATACCGACTATCATTCCACCCGCAATACGTAATCCAGGAATTGATATACCAAAGGTATTCATCACTAATTGTCCACCATAAAATGAGACAACCATGATAATAAACACGTAAATACAAGTCATTTTAGACTGATAGTTACGCTCTTCATTGGTCATATCACCGGATAAACCTAATAGTAATACAACAGTCGTTAATGGATTAGTTAATGGTATGAAAAGAATTAGACCAAAGCCAATAGTTTGTACAAGTTCCAGCATATCAATTTCAAGACTTAATAAAAAACATTAAGATAAGTATAATTGAAATTGATAAGATATGATACATGGGCGTAATAAAACGCCCAAAAAATCATTTGCTTGATTAGAAAGGAATATCGTCATCAAAATCCATTGGTGGTTCAGGGGCTTTAGGTTGTGATGCCGGTGCACTTTGAGTTGCTTGTCGGGTTGACGCTGGCGCTGATGAAAAATTATTTGCGCTTTGCCCCCAATTTTGTGAGCCATCATCAAAGCTTTCGTTACTTGAGCCACGCGATCCCAAAATTTGTAAGGTTCCCCCCATAGTATTGATAACTACCTCAGTGGTATACCGATCTGTTCCCGATTGATCTTGCCATTTTCGAGTTTGCAATTGTCCTTCAAGATAAACTTGCGTTCCTTTTCTAATGTATTCGCCAGCAATTTCAGCTAATTTACCAAACACGACAACTCGATGCCATTCAGTGCGATCACGGTTTTCACCGGTTTGTTTATCCTTCCATGATTCTGATGTTGCAACACTAAAATTAGCGACAGCATTACCATTCGGCATGTAACGGACTTCAGGATCTTGTCCTAAATTACCAACTAAAATGACTTTGTTTATTCCTCGATTTGCCATTATAAACTCCTAAAAATTGCATAAAGATTTAATTTCGATATTGTAGCATGAGACAGAAGTAACATCACCGTATTTAATTTAATTATGCGAGCTATTATCCATTTTTAAACATTGAGAAAGATTTGTCTCACCATAGGAATTTCTTATTATAACAGGTATAATGCCACACATTTGTTGTGTAGTGTTCTAAACATATTTTTACTGGAGGCCTTATGATTAATGCGTTTGGACTAAAAAACAAACAGTTAGTGAAAATTAATGAAGGCGATATAAATAATGCGACTTGGGTTGATTTAATTGAGCCAGAAGAAGCCGATCGTGATTTTGTTTTAACCCATTTAGGACAGAACTTAGCAACGAGCATAGAGTTAGATGATATTGAGGCGTCAGCCCGTTTTTTTGAAGATAACGAAGGATTACATGTGCATTCTTTCTTTTTTTATGAAGATGCAGAAGATCGTGCAGGTAATTCTACTGTTGCATTTACAGTCCATAATGGACGTCTTTTTACCTTAAGAGAACGAGATCTTCCTGCGTTTCGTTTATATCGAATGCGGTCACGATATCAGAGCATGATAGACGGTAACCCTTGGGAAGTATTGCTCGATCTATTTGAAGTTAAAGTTGAGCAGTTAGCCGATCAGATTGAAAATATCTATAGTGAATTAGAAGAGTTGAGCTTAATTATCATGGATCGCTCTTCGCAAGAACATTATGATGAAGCGATTACCTCTTTAGCCGAGTTAGAAGATACCGCATGGAAGGTAAGACTTTGCTTAATGGATAGCCAAAGAGCGGTGAACTACTTAGTTCGACGAGCAAAAATGCCCGTTGATCAGTTAGAGCAAGCACGTGAAGTTATTCGTGATATTGAGTCACTTGTTCCACATAATGAATCCTTGTTCCAAAAAGTAAACTTTTTAATGCAAGCTGCGACTAGCTTTATTAATATTGAACAAAGCCGAATTATCAAGATTTTCTCAGTGGTGTCAGTTGTATTTTTACCGCCAACGGTAGTTGCTTCGGCTTACGGAATGAACTTTGAAAACATGCCAGAATTGAAATGGGAATATGGTTATCCATTCTCATTAATATTAATGTTACTTGCTGGTGTCGCACCTTATATCTATTTTAAATTAAAAAAATGGTTATAGATAAAAGCATATTAAATATGGTTCGAAATTATTACTATATTGATTTATTATCGAGTTATCACCTTGATGTTAATCAAGGTTAACTCGTTAAGCATATACTCATAGTAGAAAGTGTTCATCTTGATGCTTATTATCAATGATTACTGTGCAAACTGTTGATATGCTTTGACTAAGTTTATGAGTAAAGATTATCAATTAATTTGAGACAAAAAGAGTAAAGAATCACAATTAGTTTATTAGTACTACTTTATAAATAGTATGACCAGTGTTAAACAAGAACAGTCATTTATACAATGACTACATATGAATAACGCCGAATAAAGCGAAATTCAAATAGTTCTTGCTTACTTTTTTAGGCGTACAATAATTGCATGGGTAAGAAGCAAAGCATCTTAAAATAACGTTATGTTTCACGCCAAAAATCATTGCTAGCGGTGAGATTTTTAACTTATTTGACTCGCTTTTTAACAAGTAGCTCAAAAATGCTTTAAATACCGATGATTTTGTACGCAGCAATAGGATTTAAAAACAATTTGTAATAGAAGGGAATAACATGAGTCAATATGCTTTAGTCACTGATATTGGTGGAACCAATGCCCGTTTTGCGTTGTACGATTTAATCACTAACAAATTATCTGCTATCACAAAAGTTCTGATTTCAAAAGATGATGATCTATTAGTTTTGATTAAAAACTATCTTGCTAATCAATCAATCAGTGTCGATATGGCCTGTATTGCAATTGCTTGCCCTATTGATGATACGGATATGGTGAATATGACCAATAATAATTTGTCGTTTTCACGTTCAGCGCTGATTAAAGCATTAAACTTAAAACAACTTGAAGTAATTAATGATTTTACGGCTGTATCGACCTCTATTCCACAATTAACCGATAAAGATTTAGTAAAAATTGGTGGGGATGACGCTGATTTAAATTACCCAATTGCGATTTATGGTGCTGGAACTGGTCTTGGTGTATCGCATTTAATAAAAGTTAATCAACATTGGATCAGTTTGTCTGGAGAAGGTGGGCATACCGAATTACCAATGACCAATGAGAAAGAAGATCGTCTTTTAGCTGAGTTACGCAAAAAGTTTGGTCGGGTATCGTCTGAGCGATTTTTATCTGGAAATGGTATTGTAAATATATACCAAGCATTATTAAACATTAATAATCAACCTATAGAAGAGATTACGCCTGATGTAATTGTCAAAAAAGCGTTGTCCAATAGCTGCCCACTCTGTTTAGAAACGCTAACCTATTTTTGTACTTTTATGGGACGATTTGGTGGTAATTTAGCATTAACACTGAACACACAAGGTGGCGTTTACATTGCTGGTGGCATCGTACCACGTTTTATCGAGTTTTTTAAATCTTCACCTTTTCGGCATGCTTTTGAAAACAAAGGGCGAATGTCGTACTTGGTTAAAAAAATCCCTGTTTATGTCATTACTCATGAAGATCCTGGTCTATTAGGTGCAGGTGTTTATTTACAAAATAGTCTTAATAAAATGAAGGAGTAGGTTCATCGGTTATGATGTGGTGTTATATTTATCGAAGTCCAAAAAAAGAAAATTGTTATTTATATCTGGAAAAGGAGAATGATTTTTCTACTATTCCTGAAAAAGTAATGTCAATTTTTGGTTCACCTGTATTGGTGATGAAAGTATTATTAGACGGTAAACGCCGTTTTGTTGTTGGTACTTCAGATGAAATAGAAGAAAAAATAAAAGCAGATGGTTTTTTCTTACAAATGTTAAAAGAAGATGATTTTAAAGTATGACAGAGCGATTTTGGGAATCTAAAACGTTAGATCAATTAACTGATGCACAATGGGAACAGTTGTGTGACGGCTGTGGTCAGTGCTGTCTTAATAAGTTGATGGATGAAGAGACCGAAGAAATCTTGTATACCAATGTCGCTTGTAACTTGCTTGATTCTAATACGTGTCGTTGTAAGCATTATCACAATCGTTTTAAATATGAGCCTGATTGTATTAAGTTAACGCGTGAAAATCTTCTTACTATTGAATGGTTACCGTTAACTTGTTCTTATCGTTACTTTTTACAAACAGGGCAACTACCCGAGTGGCATCCACTCATTACCGGTGATAAAAAGCTTATGCATCAGTTGAGGATATCAGTTAAGAATCGAATTGTGTATGAAAAAGATGTAATTTGTTGGGAAGATCATATTTTATAAAAGGGAGAATACTCCCTTTTTTAAAAGCTTTTATAATATTAGCCAAATACTTCCGACCACATCGATGGCAAATAAATTTAAGAACATTAGAATAAAGATAAAAATCATAAATGAAATATCAATCATGCCAATAGGTGGAACAATGCGTCGAATGGGTGCGATAAAGGGTTCAGTCAACTCTGCGAGTAGCTCATCAGCGACCGATTGTCCACGGCTTACCCAACTTAGGATAGCTCTAAATAACAGTAACCAAAATAATAAATGACCAAAGGCGTGTATCATAGCAGCAACGGCATATGCTAAATACTCAGGACTCCAAACTGGTGCATTAATCATGGCAAAATGTAAAATAAAAATAATTTTAACTAGCGCGACCAGATAGAAAATTAACCAGGTTGCACTATCAACTCTTCCTATTGACGGAATTACTTTACGTAATGGTCCAATAATGGGTTGAGAAATGCGAACTATAAATTGAGTAAATGGATTATGAAAATTAACTCTTACACTCTGCATCCATAGACGTAAAATGATCACATACAGACAAACAGTTAAAACAGCTCTTCCCAAGAAGATCAGTGATATCATTTAACACTCCTAAAAATTTTATAAGCTTGCAATATATCATAAATACTGCCTTGCGCCAAAGATCGCCGAGCCAATTCTAACCATAGTACTGCCTGCAACGATTGCTGCTTGCATATCAGCAGACATTCCCATAGATAATGTATCAAGAAATGGATAATCTATTTGTAGTGATTTTAAAAGTTGCTGCATCTGCTTAAATACATCTAATTGCTTGTTAAAATCATTCTCGATTTCAGGAATAGCCATTAAACCACGTAAATTCAAATTGGGTAATGCTATAACTTGCTTAACTAACTCAGCGACTTGATTGGGTGCAATACCAGACTTGCTCGCTTCTTGGCTTATATTAACTTGAATTAATACATTAAGTTTATTCATATTGGCTGGCCTTTGCTCATTTAATCGCTGAGCGATTTTAAAACGATCAATTGTGTGCATCCAATCAAAATTTTCTGCCACTAATTTTGTTTTGTTTGATTGTAATGGGCCAATAAAATGCCAAATTAAAGGGGCATTGGGCATATTTTGTTTAAAAAATTGAATTTTTTCGACGCCTTCTTGAACATAGTTTTCGCCAAATGCAAACTGACCAGCACTAATAGCTTGTTCGATTAATGTCACAGGTTTTGTTTTACTGACGGCAATTAGTTCTATGCTATTGGGATCTCTTTCGCATTCTAACGCAATATCTTTAATTTTGTTTTTAATGGTGAGTATATTGTCATGTACTGTATTCATGTGAATCCCGAATCAAAGTTAGTTGGAATAATTGAATGTTAAATTCATTTTTGGCTCTTAGTGTAACGCAAAATGCCTCTGATTTGCACCTTTCAAGTGGTGAAGCTGTGTGTATTCGGATTAATGGGCAATTACAATTTTTATCAGAACACAGGTTATTGCCAATAAGTTTAGAGACGGAGTTATTATCGTTATTAACTGGCGATCAAAAACAACAATTATACCAAAATAAGCAAATTGACTTCGCTTATCAGGTAAAGGAATTAGGCAGATTTAGAGTGAATATTTTTTATCAATATCGAGGAATCTCAGCTGTTTTTCGCATAATTAAACAACACATTCCGACCCTTGCCGAGATAAATGCGCCTGAAATTTTTAAACAACTTATCAATTATGAAAGTGGCATTATTTTAGTTACCGGTTCAACAGGGAGTGGTAAGTCAACCACACTAGCATCATTAATTAATCACATTAATTTTAATCAATCAAAGCACATATTAACCTTAGAAGATCCGATTGAATTTATTTATCATAATCAAAAATCATTAATTCAACAAAGAGAGTTAACAAATTTGGAGCAGACTGTTGATAGCCTTTTAAGACAAGATCCTGACATAATATTGCTTGGGGAATTACGTAACAAAAAAACTATCCAAACCGCATTAACAGTAGCTGAAACAGGGCATTTAGTTTTTGCTACGTTGCATACAAATTCCGCTATTGAAACTATTAATCGTATTATTGATGTATTTGAAGACAGTTCACAAGATTTTATTCGTACTCAATTATCTCATAGTTTGAAGGCAATAATAAGCCAGAAACTAGTCACCACCGAAAATGGACGTAAAGCTTTATTTGAAGTGTTAATTAATACCCCCGCAGTAAGTAATTTAATTAAAGAAGGCAAAGTTAAACAAATTTATTCTTTAATGCAAACAGGGCAACAATATGGTATGCAAATTATGCCCAAGCAGTTTGAATAGTTTAAAAAAATCATAAAAAATAGATTGTTACCAATTTAAGACTAAAATAGTTATCGTTTTATTGGGTTGATCATTATTATAATTTTTACATTATTTGCTAGGAAAATGATGCAATTATATTATGATATATTTAATAATATCTGGTATCATTTGCGAGCACTTGATTACTTAATCTAATTGAGTTTTAATAATTAAAAATCAACCTATTGAATTTTATGAAAAAATTAAGTAAATCGCTACAGGGAGTGGCAAAAATATGTTAAAATGTGGTCTTAATCGGGCATCGGGCATCGGGCATCGGGCATCGGGCATCGGGCATCGGGCATCGGGCATCGGGCATCGGGCATCGGGATTTATTAGCGCATCAAGTCGTTAGCGGTCAGCAAACTTTTCAATCTTTATTACCGAACTTATCACCAGTTCCTTTTATAATTTCTTTTTCTATCTATCTACTAACTATTTCAGTTTTATTGTCGCATCAGCTTACTAAAGCGACATTGTTTTATGCAAAACAATCATTATTAAGTAGATGGTTAATAAAATTAGTAATAGCCAGTCCTCTATCTTCTTGTTTACTAATATTGTTGTTGGTTGATACGGTATTGATAAATACGGCTCATGGTCTAACAACACAAACAGCGCAGGTAATAAATGGAAAAGGTCCTTATTTAAGTTTTGATGACGGAAAGACCGAGTCGGATACGGTTTTGCCACTATTATCGTTGACCTTACCAAATAAGAAGAAGATATTGGCATCCGAAGATAATTCAAGTATGACTAATCCTATTTTAATGGATGGCGGCTCTGTCACATTTAATGATATAAAAACAAGTATGCCCTTTACTAGTTACCCTTCAACTACTTTAGCGAATGTAATTGTGAAAAACAATTATTGGCGCGATGAGGATGGAGATAAACTTTTAACGATAACGGGGAATCTAAAGGTAAAGTGGGAAACAGCTAATGGTGATGATGTGACAAATTATGTCAAGTCAAATCCAAATTATCAGTTAAATGCGTGTCAATCACCGTATAAAATGACGATGAGTGCCGATAGTGGATCGTTAGTAACGACTTTTGGCATACCAAGTATAAGTATATTCAGTGGTGGAAGTCATAGTTACTATCTACATTATAAAGTTCCGAAAACGTGTTATGCTAAACCTAGTGTTATCAATGGTAGTGGTTTTTTTGCCGGTCCTTCAGAACAATGGGATCCAAGCAAGGGTTTTAAATTACAGGATGTAAATCAACCCGAGTCTAATTTTCCAACGACGGGGTCAAATGGTTTGAATTTTTCATTAATGGTTGAGGGGATTTCTGCACAAGCGGCCATTATACTCAATGGTTCAGTGGTTAGACCGGTAGAAGGGTCTGGTGTAACATTACAATTAACGGCTCGAAGTAGTAATATGATTGATGTTAAACTTATTGGACCAAATAAAGATTCCGCAAATAAGTGGTTTTCTCCAACTACATTTAAAATTTATGGGGATAATAAAAAGAAACTACTGCTGTATTCATTTAAGATATCCCGTTGGTTTATTGCTGATCCAAGTGGTGCTAGTGGATTAGGGCAAGTTGATAGTGACTATGAAAAAACCAAAAGCTTCTGTAATGGTTTATTATATTATCGAATACCAAGTGTTCGCGATTATACCAATGGCAATGGTAATGATTGGAATGGTGGTTTACCTAATTTCACTCATTTAGATTACCAAAGAAGAATTAGTTATAAAGATAGCTCAGCAAAATGGGTTGGTGGAATATTTAGTGAATGGGGTATGACTTATACTGATGAAGGCGAATATGCTGCTAGCGACTGGCGTTATTGGCATGGCTACTGGACAAGTGATATTTACAGTGATGGTAATCCATTTTATGTTGATCCGAGTTTGGTTGGTGGTGGTTCTGGTATTAGCCATAAATTTCCTCAAAACTATATTAATATTAGAGCTGCTTGTGTGAACAATTACTAATAACACTAAAGCACTAATATTATTTATTTCAGCAGCTAACGGATTTAGATATAAAACATAATAGAACATTAACCTTATGCTTGTAGTGCGAAGCACACCAAGCAAGTTGAAAAAGGTTAACATGGCATAAGAACCTTATTGCGCAAAGCGCGGTAAGGTTCTAAAAAATTGAATAAATTTTAGTCATTAGCTGTTTTAAAATTCCAAAGAATTATTAAAATTAGATATCAAATGAATACTCAAGAGAAAATCAATTTAACAGAAAATTGTTCAGCCGTGTGCTTTATTAAAGATAGTGGTTTATTTTGTAGACTTTATAATCAGTCAGCTTACATTGTTACTCAATTGCTTAAGCGTTCTTTAAAATTACAAGTTAAACAAATAAAAAAGCTAGATAATCAGTATGTGATTAGTTGTGGTTTACCAATAAAAAGTGTTTTAACTTATTTTCCTCACGTCAATAAAACAGATTGGGGATATCAATTGAATGGCGAGTTTGATACCCAAGCTTATCCAAAATGGCGGGCTGAGCAAATATCATTAGTAGAGAATAAAATTAAACAACAAAATATTGCTTTAATACCTGAGGATATTATATCGCAAACTCATTTTAATTTATTAAATTTGTCCCAAATTTTCCGATTAACATCACATCAAATAGCTTATTTAATCAATCGTCCAATAACAAAATATCCGAGCTATACAGATAATCAGTTTTTGAACGAATTAAAACGTTGTTTAATAAGGCATTCTATTGAACATCAAAATAAATGATCTATTGATCCATCTGAAATAAACAAACTCATAAAATTTTGAACTTCAGCTAAAAAGTACTCTATAATAATTAGATAAATCATTCTTTGATAGGAGTATAAGTAAATGGAACAAAAAATTGGATTTATTGGTTTAGGAAATATGGGAAATGCCATTTTACAAGGGATTTTATTAAGTAACATTGTTCCAGGATCTCAGCTTTATGTTTATGACCATCATCCAGAAAAAGGGCAACGCCTTAATCAAGAATATGCTGTTAATAATCTCAATTCCGAGCGTGAAGTTGCGCGTGAATCGGATATTGTTTTTATTGCGGTTAAACCAAATGTCATTGTAGATGTATTAAATGATATTCAAAAAGAGTTAAAAAAGAATACGATTGTTATCTCAATTGCAGCAGGTGTCACAATTAAAACTATTGCAAAAAGCGTTGGTTATGAGCAAAAGATTATTCGAGTGATGCCAAATACGCCGGCATTAGTAAATGCGGCAATGTGCTCAATTACCCCTAACACAGAAGTGACAGACGATGAATTAACAATCGTGCAGTCGTTATTGAATTGTATTGGTGAAACCGAAGTTGTGCCTGAATATTTGATTGATGCGGTTGTTGGTGCTAGCGGATCTTCACCTGCATTTGTATTTATGTTTATTGAAGCGATTGCTGATGGTGCTGTTAAAGGTGGTTTGTCGAGAAAACAAGCTTATAAATTTGCAGCACAAACGGTGTTAGGATCGGCTAAACTGTTACTTAAAACCGGTAAACATCCTGGTGAGTTAAAAGATATGGTTTGTTCGCCTGGTGGAACAACCATTGAAGGTGTACAAGTTCTTGAAGAAAAAGGATTTCGAGCGGCAGTTATCGATGCAGTAGAAGCAACAATCAAAAAATCGAAAGATTTGTCCGAAAAATAAATTGTTAAGTGTGACATATTACTCTAATAGAAATTCATTTTGTATACCTTTCTGTTAGAGTAATGAAATGTTGAAAGTAAAACATTTCTTGCATTCAATCGAAATTTATGCGTTAATAGTTACCAGCATATAACATGCAGATTTATTTTGTAACATTTAGATATTCGCAGTTTGTAGTTTACTTTATATCAGGGATTCGTATTAGTTTTCTTCAGTCTCCTCTTCTTAGTGTTAATAAGTAGTCTAGGTTTTATGTTTTAAAGATGGCCGTCAGCGGCTAAGATTAATTTATTTATAGGAAGATTGTTATGTCTAAGAAAACTGGTCAAGTTAAATGGTTTAATGAAAGTAAAGGTTTTGGTTTTATTTCGCCTGCAGATGGCAGTAAAGATGTATTTGTACATTTTTCAGCGATTTCTGGTGATGGCTTTAAAACTCTAGCTGAAGGTCAACAAGTAGAATTTTCTATCCAAGATAGTCCTCGTGGTCCAGCTGCTGCTGACGTTGTTCTAATTTAAATACCTCCCTTCATATCCTATCTTATCAGCAACTATTTGCTGGTAAGATAACAAGCAAAATAATTCTACATATATACTTTTAAAAAATACTTTATAACGTATCAATAGTAAAATAATATGAGGAAAAAATGAAAAAATTACTACTTACCATCTCATTACTGGGATTATCTTCTTTTGCTATGGCAGACTTATCAGCGTCTTGTAAAACTTACTTTGATAAAGTGGATAACTTAATTAAAGCCATTCCAGATAATGCAGCGACTAAACAACAAACGGATATGTTGAAACAAAATTTAGAAATGGGTAAAAAGCAAGTTATTGCAATGTCTCAAGCTGATCAAGAAAATGCTTGTAAGAAAGGATTAGATGCATTAAAACAAGCAGAAGCAGCATTATCTTCTAAAAAATAATGCGCTAAAGTTTATTTATCGTTTATTACGATGTCGAAAATCCCAAGGGGCTATAGGATTTTTATCTTTCCAAAGCCCTTTTTTGTTTTGTTTGGCTTGCGTTTCTAATCTTATCATTTCTTGATTATTCGCTATTCCTTTATAACGGTAAGCCCAAGCATAGCCGCTTTCAACCATCTTAGCATTGATATTTATCTTATTCGAAAATACAGTACCTAATGTTCGTTGGTATATATCTTTTTTACTCTCTTTTATAAAAACAGCTTTACCAGCAACAAGTGACGCTAAATATTTTCTCGACACATTGCCATAAGCTTGTTTTTTTTCGGGCGCATCGATATCTAACAATCTAACTCTAATTTTTTGTTTAGCGTTGGTTAATACATCAATTGTATCGCCATCAATCACTTTGACTACTTTGCCTGCAAAATCAGCATAAACAAAAGAACTGAATAAAAAAGAAAAAACACTAATAATAAAAAAACGTTTCAACAAAATCATATTTAACAACTTAAAAAATAAACTTATTATGGTGATTACTATCAATATAATGAACTAGTTTATATTGTTATAAGGAATATAATTCGGTCATAGGTAAAATAGCTAACTTAGTTGAGCTGCAATGAAAAATAGCAAAAACACGTTGCTATTAATGATACCCAACCAACCACTACTGTCTACTAAATAGTTAGTTTAGCCTTACAACATGCGCGTTATAAGGCTAAGTAATCTTAGCTATGAATTAAAATTCGCTGGTATCTTTAAATAATCCAACTTTTAGATCAGTTGCTTCATAAATTAATTTACCATCAACATAAACTTCGCCATCCCCAATTCCCATAATTAATTTACGGTTAATGACGCGTTTAAAATGAATTTTATAAGTCACTTTTTTATTTTTTGGCAGGATCTGACCTTTTAATTTTAATTCACCAACACCAAGGGCGCGTCCTTTACCTTTACCGCCAATCCAACCAAGATAAAAGCCAACTAATTGCCATAATGCATCTAAGCCCAAGCAACCAGGCATCACAGGATCATTTTTAAAGTGACATTTAAAGAACCACAAATCAGGATTGATATCGAATTCTGCTTCAACATAACCTTTACTATAGTTGCCGCCATCTTCATTCATTTCAATCACACGATCCATCATTAACATTAGATCAGAAGGTAAAGGAGGACCATCATGACCAAATAATTCACTATTGCCTGATTTAATTAAATCTGCTTTATCGTACGAAGACTTACGTTCAAATGTCATAAAAAAACCTTTTATTTGTTGTTATTACTTTCATGGTCAAAATAACGGTATTATTAATATCCATGTTATAAAAATAGATAGTGCTTAAACAGTATCAGTTTAACTCATTAATAAATGAGATTTTGCTTTAAAGTGTATTGGTTATTATTATTTTTTGCAATATTTTTGCCATCTACTCAACCAACTGTCGTGTTTTTTATCTTGCAGTAACAGTGATTGCATGCGCGCCTGAATCAATTTGTATAAACTAATACCATGCTCATCTTTATAGGGAATACTCGTTAGTAAATACAAGGCATCGGCAATATGCTCAACTGCCCAAATTGAAAATTTATTTTCTATCACTGCATTAATCACTTCATCGCTTAAACTCAAATGGCGTTGGTTACTGGCGGGAATAATAACACCTTGGTGGCCAGTTAAACCTTGATGCTGACAAACGGCAAAAAAACCTTCTATTTTTTCATTTACGCCACCAATTGACTGTACATGACCAAACTGATCAACTGAACCGGTAACAGCTAATTGTTGATCGATAGGCTGATTGGATAATGCACTAATAAGTGCACAAAATCCAGCAAGTGAAGCACTATCACCATCGATTTCACTATAAGATTGTTCAAACACTAAAGATGTTGAAAAAGGTAATTGATGATTTATCGCAAATTCAGACATCATAAATGCTTGCATTATCATCATTCCTTTAGAATGAATGTTGCCTGCAAGGTCAGTTTTACGTTCAATGTCAATCAATTCACCATCACCAAAATGAATAATGCAACTTAAACGAGAGGGTTCTCCAATGGCTCTTGGATAACCTGGATATTCAATGACAGATAACCCATTTATTTGCCCAACAACCTGATCTTTGGTATTAATCATTATCTGGTTGGTAAATATTTCATCATAAAACCGCTGAGTTAAATAACTTTCGCGCCAGAGCTTTTGCTTGATTGACTTGCTTATAGCTGACTCATCAATGACACTATTTTGCATATAATGGGCAGCATTAACTAATAAGGCGTAAACCCAATCAACCGCCATCGGAAGATAAAATTGATCGCCGGTATAACGTGTTGCTTCTTTATATAACCTTGTGAATGCTGATTTATCAATATGTGGTAAGTTTTGATTGTCAGCTAAAAATTCTAAGTAATTAAACCACTGTTCTATCTGTAAAGGTGAGTTAACGGCTAATTCGTTTTCAAACTCACTATAAATTGAAGTAGAGTAAAACTCGGGATCGAGATCTTGTAATTCGGTTAAGCTTAATCTATCACCGACTAAAATAATGCGTAAATCAAGAGGCATTTTGGGAATAGCAATAGGCAATGGGTGTAATTCATCAGCAGAAAACCATTCAAATTCTTGTTTTATCACCATCTGTTTTAATTTAAACCACAATGATGGTTGGGCAAGTAACGAGCGAAGTCCTAAAATCAAAAAACCACCATTGGCTTGATGAACTAATCCTGCTTGTAATTTGATAGGATCATTTTCCGGTTGTCGAACGCAGCCTAATAGCATTTCACTATCGAAAGAGAGGGCTGTTAAACACGTATCTTGAACAGCGAAGTTATCTTGTTTACTTTTGGCCTTTGTTAGCGTGATTTTGTTATCATTGATATAATAACTAAAGCCTAAAATAGAGGTTGAAATACTAGGTTTGATTGCTTGTTTAAATAAACTAAAAAACAGTTCGCTTTCTGTCCCTTTTAGGAGCATAAACCGAGGGGTATAAGTTTGCTTTTGCTTTGGGCACAATAGTGAAAAGGCATCGGCAATTCGTGGTTGCCATGTCAATAAATTATTTACCTCTTTAGTGGCTAAATCAGAAGGTATTTTTTTGTTATTAACGATGATTTCGATTTGTTTTAAATCTGGTTGAAGCTGTTGTGCTTCGAGTTGTTTGATTGCCAAAATGAGTATCTTTTTTGTTAGCCAAATAAATCTTTAAATTATAGCAAGTATCGATTGTAACGCCAACAAATTACCGAGATCTTTATGCTAACAAATAAAAAATTTACAGAAAGATTTTTCAAAATCAGGTAAACTATGCCATAAATTAATAGTTACTAATCATTGTTATCATCATTGCCAACAATTAAATATGCTCAAACTTAAAAATAATCATTTTAAAGATGAACAAGTTTCACAAATTGTGAGCTGGGGACACTGGTTTACATTATTTAATATTTTTGTCGTAATTATTCTTGGTAGTCAATACTTGATGATTGGGGACTGGCCTCGCACATTTATGGGAAGATTTTATGCCATTATTAGTGCGATTGGGCATTTTAGTTTTTTGACTTTTATTGCTTACTTGATTTTACTTTTTCCATTAAGTTTTTTCATTTATTCATCAAGATGGCAACGCATCATTGCAACAATTATAGCTACTTTAGGTATTACCTTACTTTTAATAGATATTGACGTTTTTTCGCATTTTCGAATGCATCTTAATTTATCGATTTGGCAATTGCTAACTACACAAAAGGCTTCTTTTTTAAGTACAGCATTTATTCTTATTCCGTTTATCCTCCTTATTGAGATTTTATTTGCAATCTGGAGCTGGAAAAAGTTACGTAGCCTTACTAAACGAAAACGATTTGCAAAGCCTGTTGTGCTTATATTTATTCTTTGCTTTATATCTTCCCATCTTATTCATATTTGGGCCGATGCTAATTTTTATCGACCAATAACCATGCAGCGTTCAAGCCTGCCACTGTCTTATCCACTTACCGCAAGGCATTTTCTTGAGCGTTATGGTTTTATTGAGCAAAATGATTATCGTAATCGAGTTATTCAAGAAGGTAATCCATTCGCGCTTGCAATTGAGTATCCACTTGGACGTATTACATTTAATACCGAACAACAGATGAAAAATGTAGTAATGATTGCTATAGATGGGTGGAATTATGACTTGCTTTGTAACAATATGCCTTGGTTAAATCAATTTGCGCAAAACAATCTCTTTTTTGCTAATCATTATGGTGCAAGTAATCAGTCATATTTAAATGATTTTTCATTGTTTTATGGGTTAGATCCAAATTATTACAACAGTATTTTAGCGAGTCACAAAACTTCGGCTTTAATTGATGCGGTGATAAAGCAACATTATAATTTAGGATTATTTTCGGCAGATGGTTTTGCTGAACCTCTCTATCGTTATGCATTACTCTCTAATTTTACATTGCCAGAACCTAAAAAACAGACTAATCGACAGGTGACGGATAACTGGATGGCATGGCATGACAAACAGAATGAATTGGATAACCATGCACCTTTATTTTCTGTCATTCAATATTCACTGGGCTTTAAAAATAAAAATATACCGATAGCGGAATTAAAAACAGAGGCAAAAAAATTAGATCAGTATTTAGAATCGATAATTAGCTACTTAAAATTATCAAATGCATTCGATAATACGATTATTGTTATCACTGGTTCAAATGACATTAGTGTTAATGAAAATTTGAAAATTGCTTTACGTGATAATACAAAAAGTTTTAGTCGTGAATCACTAAAAGTACCGTTAATTATTTCTTGGCCAAATAAAGAGATGAAACAAATTAGTGATGTAACTACGCAAACTGATATTTTGAGTACATTAATGCAAGAAGCATTTAACGTTACCACACCACCTCAACAATATAGCCAAGGTAAAAACCTATTTGATCAAAAATCTAGACAATGGATCATTGCTGGTAATGAAAACGAAATAGCTGCGCTTTATAGTGATAAAACTGTTGTACTAGATGAATTTGGACGTTCAAAAGTTTATGATTTAAATGATAAACTAGAAAAAGATGAGAAGATAAGCTTACCAATATTCTTACAAATTGTAACTGAAAACCGTCGGTTTATGGTTTATGATGATTAAAAGAGTAAAAAAGGTGAAGATTACTTCACCTCTTTTCCCATGGCTTGTAAATCGGCATGATAAGATGAACGAACAAATGGGCCGCATGCGGCATGAGTGAATCCCATATTTAATGCGATTTGTTTTAACTCATCAAATTCTTCCGGTGGCACATAACGCTCAACCGGTAGATGATATTTGCTTGGTTGTAGATATTGACCTAACGTCAGCATAGTTACGCCATGAGTGCGTAGATCTTTCAATACCTGAATCAGTTCTTCATTAGTTTCACCAAGTCCCACCATTAAACCAGATTTTGTGGGTATTTCAGGATGTCTTTCTTTAAAAGCGGCTAATAATTTTAGTGAACCTTGATAACTCGCACCGGGACGAATTTTTTTATATAAACGAGGAATGTTTTCTAAATTGTGGTTAAAGACGTCGGGTGGATTGTCACTTAATACCTTAACCGCTTCATCAATGCAACCACGAAAATCCGGCGTTAAAGTTTCAACTTTAATATTAGGACTTAATGCTCTAATTTCTTTGGTACACGAAGCAAAATGGCTCGCGCCTCCATCTTTAAGATCATCACGATCTACCGAGGTAATTACTACATAACGCAGTCTCATTTCTTGTATAGTTTTAGCTAATTTTATGGGTTCTTCACGATCTGGCGGTAAAGGTCGCCCGTGTGCAACGTCACAAAATGGGCAACGACGCGTACAAATATCGCCTAAAATCATAAAAGTCGCGGTTCCATGATTAAAGCACTCAGCTAAATTAGGACAAGAAGCCTCTTCACAAACTGAATGTAAACCGTGTTTGCGCATGGTATTTTTAATATGCGAAATGTTATCAGAATGAACCGGTAATTTGATTTTCATCCATTCTGGCTTTTTCAGTGGCGCTACATCTTCAACTGTAATGGTTGGGATTAATCGTGTTTTATCAGCATCACGATATTTTGAACTTCTGATTATTGTTTCATTATTTTGCATAATTTATATCTTATTAGTTTGTTAACTGCTTGATGAAATTATTGGTTAACAATTGTTTTATTTTTTTACGATCAATTGGCGAGACATATTCTTTTAATTGTGTCATTTGTAATCCTGCATAACCACAAGGATTGATATTTTGAAAAGGTCCAAGATCCATATCAATATTCAATGCAAGCCCATGCAATGTGCAGCCTCTTTTAATATGTAACCCGAGTGAACAAATTTTCTTATTATTTATATACACACCCGGTGCATCGACTTTAGCGTAAGCTATAATACCATAGTGTTGCAAAGCATCGATGACACTCTTTTCCAAATAACTGACAATATCACGAATGCCGATCTTACGTCGTTTCAAATCAAATAATATATACATAATTTGCTGACCAGGTGCATGATAGGTAATTTGTCCGCCGCGATCAGTTTGTACAATCGGAATATCTGTTTTGCATAACAAATGTTCTGGCTTGCCAACTTTTCCTTGAGTAAAAACAGGATAGTGCTCAACTAACCAAATTTCATCCAATGTTTGTTCATTGCGATTAAGTGTAAATTCATGCATGGCTTGATAAGTTTGCAGATAGGGCTGTATATCTAAATCCTTAATAATAATATTTTCTACTTTCATCTTCACTGTAGCTTTAATCTGCCATTTTTATCAAAAACTTACATCTATATATCAGATTTTACTATAACTTGACAATACATAGCTAATCACGGTATAACCAATCTCATTAATTCAGATAAATTAATTTTTATTAAATTTGATTTATATCAATTGATTATGATCTTATTTAAATCAATAATTGAAATGGTTGATTAATTTGATAGGAATTAACATTCTTTTCTAAACTATGGTTTGCTTTACTTTTTCTTTGAAAATGGCAGACTTATACTAAATAAGCTCCGTAATGCAGAGTAGAAGGTTATAAGTTAGTTATGGCTTAAGTTATAGCTAAGGATAGCAAAAGCTGCATTTTTTTTAACAAAAAAGAGGTTTTTATATGTCGGACATGCAAGTGAATGATATCGATCCTATTGAAACACAAGATTGGCTAAAAAGTCTTGATTCAATTATTCGTGAGGAAGGAATCGAACGTGCACAATATATTATTGAACAAATAGTCAATAAAGCCAAAGATGGTGGTGTACCTTTACTTTTTGGTTCTTCAACCAGTAACTATATCAATACCATCCCTGTAGAAGAGGAGCCTGCATATCCGGGGGATTGGGAAATTGAAAGACGCATTCGTTCAATTGTTCGTTGGAATGCTATTATGATGGTACTTAGAGCGTCTAAAAAGGATTTAGAGCTTGGCGGTCATATGGCATCATTCCAGTCTGCTGCTACATTTTATGAAGTTTGTTTTAACCACTTTTTCCGCGCTAGAAATGAAAAAGATGGTGGTGACTTAGTTTATTTCCAAGGTCATATCTCACCAGGTATTTATTCACGTGCATTTGTTGAAGGTCGTTTGACTGAAGAACAATTAGATAATTTCCGTCAAGAAGTTCATGGTAAAGGGTTATCATCTTATCCTCATCCAAAATTAATGCCTGAATTTTGGCAATTCCCAACTGTTTCTATGGGATTAGGTCCGGTTAGTGCGATTTTCCAAGCTCGATTCTTAAAATATCTAAACCATCGTGGACTAAAAGATACTTCAGAACAAACTGTCTATGCATTTTTAGGTGATGGTGAAATGGATGAGCCAGAATCAAAAGGGGCAATCACAGTTGCAACTCGTGAAAAACTAGACAATTTAGTTTTTGTTATCAACTGTAATTTACAACGCTTAGATGGCCCTGTAACTGGTAATGGTAAAATCATCAATGAACTCGAAGGTGTATTTGCTGGTGCGGGTTGGAATGTCATTAAAGTGCTTTGGGGTGATCGTTGGGATAAATTATTACAAAAAGATAAATCAGGTAAATTAATCCGCCTAATGAACGAAACACTTGATGGTGATTACCAAACATTAAAATCTAAAGATGGTGCTTATGTTCGTGAACACTTCTTTGGTAAATACCCTGAAACTGCTGCCTTAGTTAAAGATATGTCTGATGAAGAGATCTTTAGATTAAATCGAGGTGGCCAAGATCCATCTAAAATGTTTGCTGCATTTATGCGAGCAAAACAAACTAAAGATCGACCAACTGTAATTTTAGCTCATACTATTAAAGGTTATGGTATGGGTGAAGCGGCTGAAGCGAAAAATATTGCTCACCAAGTTAAAAAAATGAATATGGATGGTGTTCGTCATGTTCGTGATTTCTTCAATATTCCTGTGACAGACGATGCACTAGAAAAATTACCATATATTAAATTTGAAGAACATACACCTGAATACAAATATATTCATGAACGTCGTAATGCGCTGCATGGCTATGTTCCGTCAAGATTAACCAAGTTCTCTGGAACAGTTTCAATTCCACCATTAAGTGAATTTGCACCATTACTTGAAGCACAAACTAAAGAAATTTCAACAACAATTGCTTTTGTTCGTGCTCTTAACATCATGCTTAAGGACAAAGAGTTAGCACCACGTTTAGTGCCAATTCTTGCTGATGAAGCACGTACTTTTGGTATGGAAGGCTTATTCCGTCAAATTGGTATCTATAATCCACATGGACAACAATATACCCCACAAGACAGAGAACAAGTCGCTTACTATCGTGAAGATGAAAAAGGTCAGATTTTACAAGAAGGAATCAATGAATGTGGTGCGACAGCTTCTTGGATTGCTGCTGCAACTTCATATAGTACTAATGATTTCCCAATGATTCCATTCTATATTTATTACTCAATGTTTGGTTTCCAACGCATTGGTGATTTAATGTGGGCAGCTGGCGATCAACAAGCTCGCGGATTTATGATCGGTGGTACATCTGGACGCACAACCCTAAATGGTGAAGGTTTACAACACCAAGATGGTCATAGCCATATTCAAGCTTTAACTATTCCTAATTGTATCTCTTATGATCCTGCATATGCTTATGAAGTCGCTGTAATTATGCAAGATGGTTTACGTCGTATGTATGGCGAACAAGAAAATGTTTACTACTACATTACAACTCTTAACGAAAATTATGCGCAACCAGCAATGCCAGAAGGTGCTGAAGAGGGGATTCGTCGAGGTATTTATAAACTTGATACTGTTGCAGGTCAAAAAGGTAAACCAACTGTTCAATTATTAGGTTCAGGTTCTATTTTACGTCACGTACGTGAAGCAGCTGATATTTTAGCAAAAGATTATGGGGTTAACTCAGAAGTCTACAGTGTAACATCATTTACCGAGCTTGCTCGTGATGGACAAGATTGTGAACGTTACAATATGTTACATCCAAGTGAAACACCAAAAGTGCCTTATGTTGCACAGGTGATGAACAACAATCCAGCGGTTGTCTCAACTGACTATATGAAACTGTTTGCTGAACAAATCCGCGGTTTTGTTCCTGCCGAAAGTTACCGAGTATTGGGTACTGATGGCTTTGGTCGCAGTGATAGTCGAGAAAACTTGCGCCATCATTTTGAGGTAGATGCATCTTACGTTGTTGTTGCTGCATTGGGTGAACTTGCTAAACGTGGTGATATTCAAGCTAGTGTGGTTGAAGAAGCCATCAAAAAATTTGAAATCAACCCAGATAAACTCAACCCACGTATTGCATAAGAGGTAAAAAGAATGAGTATAGAAATAAAATTACCCGACATTGGTGGTGATGAAGTTGAAGTAACCGAAATTTTAGTCAAAGTCGGTGATAAAGTTGCTGTTGACGATAATATTATGACTGTTGAAGGTGATAAAGCGTCAATGGAAATTCCAGCACCACAAGCAGGCGTAGTCAAATCTATCATTGTGAAAGTTGGTGATAAAGTAAAAACTGGTGTTGCTATTATGGAATTTGATGAAGATGGTGCAAGTGCACCAGCTACCAAAGAAGAGCCAAAATCAGCGCCAGCTGCATCTGCTGCTCCAGCCGCAAGTCAAATTGTTGATGTCAATGTGCCTGATATCGGTGGTGATGAGGTTGAAGTCACTGAAATTTCGGTTAAAGTTGGTGATAGCGTAGCAATCGATGATAACATCATTACTGTTGAAGGCGATAAAGCGTCAATGGAAGTGCCTGCAACCGTTGCCGGTGTCGTTAAAAATATTGTTGTTAAAGTTGGCGATAAAGTTAAAACTGGTTCTAAAATAATGGAATTTGAAACTGCTGCAACTAGCGCGCCGGCAAAAGCAGACACTTCAACACCGGTGTCAACACCCGCTCAAGTAGCTGCGGCGCCTGCAACAGTAGCCGAGCCGGTTAAGGCGTCAGCTCCAGCAGCGGCTGGGAATGATTTTGTTGAAAATGATGCGTATGCACATGCAACACCATCTGTTCGTCGTTTAGCTCGCGAATTTGGCGTTAATCTTGCTAAAGTGACACCAACAGGTCCTAAACATCGTATTTTACGTGAGGATATTCAAGCTTACGTTAAAAATGCGGTTAAACAAGTTGAAAGTGGCAATGCGGGTGGTGCATTACCTGGCTTATTACCATGGCCAAAAGTTGATTTCAGTAAATTTGGTGAAGTAGAATCATTACCATTAACTAAGATTCAAAAAGTATCTGGTGCTAATTTACATCGTAACTGGGTGATGATTCCGCATGTTACTGAATTTGATGAAACAGATATTACTGATCTAGAAGCATTTCGTAAGCAACAAAATGCTGAAGCTGATAAGAAAAAACTTGATCTTAAAATCACACCACTTGTGTTTATTATGAAAGCGGTGGCAAGTGCGTTAACGGCTTACCCACGCTTTAACAGTTCATTATCTGAAGATGCACAAACCTTAATCATTAAAAAATACATTAATATTGGGGTAGCAGTTGATACGCCAAATGGTTTAGTAGTGCCGGTATTTAAAGATGTGAATAAAAAAGGTATTGTTGAACTTTCACGTGAATTGGCTGAAATTTCTAAAAAAGCGCGTGACGGTAAATTAACAGGTTCAGACATGCAAGGTGGTTGTTTTACTATTTCTAGCCTAGGCGGAATTGGTACCACTTCATTTACACCAATTGTAAATGCGCCTGAAGTCGGAATTTTAGGAGTGTCGCGTTCAACCATGAAACCTGTTTGGAATGGTAAAGAGTTTACACCGCGCTTAATGTTACCATTGTCATTATCATTCGATCACCGCGTGATTGATGGTGCTGACGGTGCACGCTTCTTAAGCCATATTGTTAACGTATTATCCGACTTACGTCGTTTAGTGATGTAGTGGAGGAAAATAGATTATGAGTCAAGAAGTTAAAACACAAGTTGTGGTTTTAGGTGCAGGACCAGCGGGATATTCCGCTGCGTTCCGTGCAGCCGATCTTGGTTTAGATGTCATCTTAGTTGAACGTTACTCGACGTTAGGTGGTGTATGTCTGAACGTAGGTTGTATTCCTTCTAAAGCATTACTGCATGTTGCTAAAGTAATGGATGAAGCTAAATCATTAACTGAACATGGTATTCATTTTGGTACCCCAAAACTTGAATTAGATAAAGTACGCGGTTGGAAAGAGAAAGTCATCAATCAGCTCACTAATGGATTAGCGGGTATGGCTAAAATGCGTAAAGTCAACGTAATTCAAGGCGAAGCGCAATTTACTGGTAGTCATACTATGGATGTGACATCGTCAAAAGGCATTACCAAAATTACCTTTGATAATGCGATTATTGCAGCTGGTTCTCGTCCAATTACATTACCATTCATTCCTCATGAAGATCCGCGTATTTGGGATTCAACCGATGCATTAGCGTTAACCACCATTCCTAAAAAATTATTATTAATGGGTGGGGGCATTATCGGACTTGAAATGGGTACTGTCTATCATGCCCTAGGTTCAGAAGTGGATGTGGTTGAAATGTTTGACCAAGTGATCCCTGCGGCTGATAAGGATGTGGTTAAAGTTTTCACTAAACAAATCCAGAAGAAGTTTACTCTAAGACTGGAAACAAAAGTCACTACCGTTGAAGCAAAACATGATGCCATTTATGTCACCATGGAGAAAAAAGACGGAACGACCGAAACACATACTTATGATGCCGTGTTAGTCGCAATTGGACGTACCCCAAATGGTAAACTAATTGGCGCTGAAAAAGCTGGCGTAAATGTTACCGATCGTGGCTTTATCGAAGTTGACAAACAAATGCGCACTAATGTACCGCATATCTATGCGATAGGTGATGTTGTTGGTCAACCAATGCTTGCGCACAAAGGTGTGCATGAAGGGCATGTTGCTGCTGAAGTGATTGCCGGTAAAAAACACTTCTTCGATCCAAAAACTATCCCTTCAATTGCTTATACCGAGCCAGAAGTGGCTTGGGTTGGCTTAACTGAAAAAGAAGCCAAAGCTAAAGGTATTGATTACGAAGTTGCAATCTTCCCATGGTCAGCATCAGGACGAGCGATTGCTTCTGATTGTTCAGAGGGTATGACAAAACTGATCTTCAATAAAGCTGATAATCGCTTGCTTGGTGGTGCGGTTGTCGGTGTTAATGGTGGTGAGCTACTAGGTGAAATCACTTTAGCTGTTGAAATGGGATGTGATGCAGAAGATATTGCATTAACTATCCATGCTCATCCAACATTACATGAATCAATCGGCTTAGCGTCCGAAATTTATGAAGGATCGGTAACCGATCTACCGAATGTAAAAGCGAAGAAAAAATAGTTAAAACAGACTTTTTAATTGTATATAAAATGCCATTAGTATTAAAAATGCTAATGGCATTTTTATTTCGATTAACAATCCCATTTTCAACGCCAATAACAAACGCAGTATTTAAACTTTTTATTCATTGGTATGATTTAAATTCAGGACGTTACATCTCAATCAACTTATTAATATTTACATAAAACTTACAGTAAAATCACAAACATTTACACCGAATTTACAACCTGTGTATACATATCGGTTATTACTCATTAGTATGGCCGACATGGTTTTATGTGTCTATTTTGTAGCGTTGTGATTATGTCTTTCTCCGTAAAAAATTTTGTATTAACGGCTGTCATTACTATTTCGCCGTCTTGTTTATTATTCGCCGAGCCGCCACCGATAAAAGTTATTAGTGATGGGCAGCTTATTCATCAACAAGAGCGCGACAAGGCTTTACAAGAAACATTGACGCCCGCCACTCCCGATATCCGTTTATTACCGCCATCAACCCACACCGGCGAACTTAATTTTCCTACTGAATCATTATGTTTTGTTATCAATCAAGTGCAGTTACTTGAGCGGGATAAATTACCCTGGTTTATTCCCTTAAATAAATTGGCTAAACAGGCTGAGCACCACTGCTTAGGCTCGCAAGGTGTTAATTTATTGATGAAAGCGATACAAGACAGACTGATTAGCTATGGTTATATCACCACGCGAGTGGTGGCGCCAGAACAAGATTTGGCAAGTGGTAAGTTGCAACTATTATTGGTTGAAGGTAAAACCCGGCATATTTATTACAGTGATGATAGTGATAACTATGCCCAGCTTTATACAGCCATGCCAGCACGCGAAAATCATCTTCTGAATTTACGGGATATAGAGCAAGGACTTGAAAATTTACAACGATTACCGACAGTGAGTGCTCAAATGAAGTTAGTGCCGGGTGATAAACCGGGCGAAAGCGATATTGTTATTAGCCGCAACCAAAGCAAGATGTGGCGACTGGGGTTGTCAGTTGATGATTCAGGGACCAAAACAACAGGGCGAGACCAAGGCGGGGTGACATTTTACTTAGATAATCCCTTATCGCTAAGTGATTCCTTTTATGCCTCAGGCGGGCATGATATTAATGGAAAAGGTAAATATGGCTCACGCAACTATTTGCTGTCTTATTCAATCCCGTTTGGTTACTGGTCGTTAAGTGCATCTTTGTCAGGCAATAAATATCATCAAAATGTGGCAGGTCAAAATCAGGATTACCAGTACAGTGGTCGCAGCCGCAATGCCAATATACAACTGAGTTATGTGCTGCATCGAAATGAGTCACAAAAAACCACATTAAGTTATGGCCTAATGTTACGTCAGTCACATAACTATGTTGATAATACCGAGATTGAAATCCAACAACGAAAAACCACAAGCTGGCAATTGGGCATTGCTCACCGGCATTACATTGACAATATTACTATCGATGCCGGCGTCACTTACCAAAAAGGGGTTCGTTGGTTTAATGCAAAAAAAGCGCCAGAGGAGTACAACCCGGAAGACAATGGCAGCGCCTTGTCAGATATTTTCTTAGTTAACTTTTCTACCAATGTCCCTTTCACCTTAGGTGAACAGCACTTTCGTTATCGTTTAGATTATCAGGGACAATATACGCGTGGCTCACACTTAACTTCACCGGACCAGTTTTCTATTGGTGGGCGCTGGAGTGTTCGGGGCTTTGATGGTGAGCTCACATTAAGAGCAGACCGCGGCTGGTATCTTCGTAATGAATTGGCCTGGCAAGCACCCTTTAATCATGAAACCTATTTAGGTCTTGATACCGGTGAAGTATCGGGGGGTAAAAGTGAGTATCTGCTAGGGCGGCATTTAACCGGTGGCGTATTGGGATTACGGGGAAACAATTATGGTTTTTACTATGACCTGTTTGCTGGCAAGCCAATTCGCAAACCGAAAGGTTTTCAAACCAATCCGCTGGCATTAGGTTTTAGTGTGATGTGGAATTATTAGGTTGAATAACAAGATGTATGTTGTGTTATGTGTATAACTAACAGCGAATAAATAAAAAACATAAAAAATAAAAATAAAAATAAAGCTAAAGATAAAGATAAGGGATAGGAATAAGGAATAGATTATGAATAAGCGCTTATACCGAGTAATTTTTAACAAAAAACGTAATATGCAAATGGTGGTTGCTGACATTTCGAAAACAGCAAATGGTCAGGCAAAAACCACCACAGATACGCAACAAACTGCGATTGAATCTATTTTTGCAACGCTCAAACCGATAAGCTTATTCGTATCTATTTCGCTGGGTTTTGTCACGCTGACTTCGCCGGTTTATGGCAGTCAAATAGTGGCGGATAACCAAGCTGGCCGCAACCAACAACCGATAGTGATATCAACGGCGAATGGCGTGACACAAGTCAACATTCAAACCCCGAACAATAAAGGGGTATCGCATAACAAATACAAACAATTTGATGTATCACAGCAAGGTGCGATATTAAATAACAGCAGTAAAATCAGCCAAACACAAATTGCGGGTTATGTACAAGGTAATGAACTATTAAATAAAACCGGGCCGGCAAAAATCATATTAAACGAAGTCAATTCACGTAATCCCAGCCAATTAAACGGGGTGGTTGAAGTTGCCGGTCAAAAAGCGGAGGTTATTATTGCTAACCCTTCCGGCATCACCTGTAATGGTTGTGGTTTTATTAATGCCAGTCGAGGGACCCTCACCACCGGTAAACCCATTATCAATAATGGTGAAATAAATGGTTACCAGGTTGAACAAGGACACATTACCGTAACCGGTAAAGGGCTTGACAGTTCCGGGCAAAACTATACTGATTTGATAGCACGTACGGTATCGATTAACTCGGCAATATGGGCCAATGAAGCGAATGTAATCACCGGTCGTAATCAGGTCAGTTACGATACACAAACTATCACCCCACTAGATAACGCTACTGACAATAAACCGGAAGTTTCGATTGATGTTTCACAGCTTGGTGGAATGTATGCTAATAGTATTCGTATGATTGGTACCGAAAAAGGGGTGGGTGTGCATAATGC